>JAWWAE010000008.1:0-28631 GCA_033721835.1 Halofilum sp. (in: g-proteobacteria)
CAGCTTGCGGAAGTGCACCGTGTAGTCGACCCGCTCGACCCGGGCACGGTCGTTGCGCGGGTCGTGCAGGCAGAGGCCGGTGTGGAACACGACGCTGCGGCCGCTGCAGGCGCCCAGCTGCTCGACGGCGCGGTCATGCCCGCCGGGCTTGGTCAGGATGCGCCCGTCGAGGGCGGCGACCTGGTCGGAGCCGATGACCAGCGCATCGGGGTGCTGTCCGGCGACGCTGCGGGCCTTGGCCGCGGCCAGCCGCTCGACCAGCGCCGGCGCGGATTCGCCGGCCCGTGGGCGCTCGTCGCAGTCGGGTGTGGCCACCGTGAAGGCAAGCCCCAGCCGCTCGAGCAACTGCCGGCGATAGGGCGAGGTGGAGGCGAGAACGAGCGGGCGCATGGCGACTGATCCGGGCGGCCGGGGGCGACGGACCGGCGCGAGCCTACCCAAGGCACGGGTCGCGGGCAAGGCGGGCGGGCCAGCGCGAAGGCGCGCCAGACAGGGCCTGCAGGCCATTGTTCGCTTTGACAGAAGGACGCTTCACCCGTAGCATTCGCAAGCTTTGTCGTCCGTCACCAAGGGCAACATGTCCGGCCGTCTCCCGGTGCATCTCGATCCGCTGTCGCTCGCCGAAAGGGGGCGGGTGATCGAGGGCAGTGTGCCGATCGCGGCCTTCAAGCGGCTGGCGCCCTCGTTGCACCGGGATCGGGGCGACATCGCGGTGACGCTGCGCTTCGAGCGCGACACGGGTGGGCGCCACGTGCTCCATGGCGAGCTCGACGGGCAGCTGGAGCTGGTTTGCCAGCGCTGCCTGACACCGTTCGCACTGCCGATCGGGCGCACGTTTGACGTCGTGCTGGTCGAGAGCCTGGCGGCGGCCGACCTGCTGCCGGAGGAGCTCGAGCCCCTGGTGGTCGACGAGCGCCGGTCGATGCACACGGTCGACCTGCTGGAGGACGAGCTGATCCTCGCGCTGCCGATCGTGCCGCGCTGCGGCGACGGCGGGCCCGGCTGCGAGACCGCGGTCGAGGTGCTGGCGAGCGAGGACCTCGGCGGGTGAGAACGAGGTTCGCGGCCGAACCGGGCGGGCACGGCCCGGCCGGCTACCGACCGTAACCGGAACAAAATGGAGACACGAGGCAATGGCCGTTCAGAAATCGCGCAAGACGCCGTCGAAGCGGGGCATGCGCCGCGCACACGATGCGCTCCGGGGCCCGACCCTGTCGACCGACCCGACCACGGGCGAGCTCCATCGCCGTCATCACGTGACCGCGGAGGGGTACTACCGTGGGCGCAAGGTGATCGAGACGGCCGAGCAGGACGACGACGACGAGGACTGACGCCCGGCCCGATTCACCGATCCGCCGCGGCGACAGCCACTGTCGTAATCCATGACGGAATCCTCCCCGATCACGATCGCGCTCGACGCGATGGGTGGCGACCACGGCCCTGGGGTCGTGGTCCCCGCCGCGCTGCGGGCGCTGTCGCGTCATCCGCAGCTGAAGCTCATCCTGGTCGGTGACGAGTCGGCGCTGCGCGAGGTGCTGCCCGCCCAGCATGCCGAGCACGAGCGCCTGACCATCCGCCACGCCTCGCAGACGGTCGGCATGGCCGAGCCGCCGTCACAGGCCCTGCGCACGAAGAAGGACTCGTCGATGCGCGTGGCCATCAACCTGGTGCGCGACGAGACGGCGGATGCCTGCGTCAGCGCCGGGAACACCGGCGCGCTGATGGCGACCGCCCGTTACGTGCTGAAGACCCTGCCGGGCATCGACCGGCCCGCGATCATCACCGCGATCCCCGCCCTCCAGGGCCACACGCACATGCTCGATCTCGGCGCCAATGTCGACTGCTCGGCGGAACACCTGTGCCAGTTTGCCGCGATGGGCTCGATCCTCGCGAGTGCGGTGGACAACATCGAGCGCCCGCGCGTCGGCCTGCTCAACGTCGGCGCGGAGGAGATCAAGGGCAATGACCAGGTCAAGGAAGCCGGCCGCATGCTCGAACAGAGTGGGCTCAACTACATCGGCTATGTCGAGGGCGACGACATCAACGGCGAGCGGGTCGACGTGGTCGTCTGCGACGGATTCGTCGGCAACGTGTCGCTGAAGACCAGCGAGGGTGTCGCCAAGATGATCGGGTTCTACCTGCGCAGCGAGTTCAAGCGCACCTGGTACAACCGGTTGGCGGGACTGGTCGCACTGCCGGTGCTCAACCGGCTCAAGGAGCGGATCGATCCGAGGCGTTACAATGGGGCCAGCCTGCTCGGGCTGCAGGGGATCGTGGTCAAGAGCCACGGCAGCGCCGACGAGACGGCGTTCGCGAATGCCATTGACATCGCAGTGATCGAGGTGACCAAGGACGTGCCACGACGGATCGACCAGCACCTGGACCAGCTCGCGGAAGGTCCGGTCGCGTGACCTACGCGCGCATCTCCGGGACCGGCGCGTACCTGCCGGAACGCGTCATGACCAACGCCGAGCTCGAGGCGCTGGTAGAGACGAGCGATGCCTGGATCCAGGAGCGGACCGGTATCCGCCAGCGCCACATCGTGGCGGAGGGGGAGGCCACCTGCGACCTGGCGGAGCACGCCGCCCGCCGTGCGCTCGAGGCCGCCGGCCGCAGGCCACACGAGGTCGACCTGATCGTGGTCGCGACCACCACGCCCGACCGCGTGTTTCCGTCCACCGCCTGCCTGCTGCAGGCGCGGCTCGGCTTGCACGGCTGTGCCGCGTTCGACCTGCAGGCCGTCTGCACCGGTTTCATCTACGCGCTCGGGGTCGCGGAGAAGTTCATCGCCTCTGGCTCATCGCGCTGTGCGCTTGTGATCGGCGCCGAGACCATGTCGCGCATCCTGGACTGGAGCGACCGCGGAACCTGCGTGTTGTTCGGCGACGGCGCGGGCGCGGTCGTGCTCGAGGCCGCGGACGAGCCCGGGATCCGCTCCACCCACCTGCATGCGGACGGCAACTACGCCGAGCTGCTGCATGTTCGCGGCGGGGTATCGACCAACTACCAGTCGGTGCTCGACGGCACGGCGTATGTCGAGATGAAGGGCAACGAGGTGTTCAAGATGGCGACCAATACGCTGGGTCGCATCGTGGACGAGACCCTGGCGGCAAACGGGCTCGAGAAGAGCGACATCGACTGGCTGGTACCGCACCAGGCCAACATCCGCATCATCGCCGCGACCGCGCGCAAGCTGCAGATGTCGCTGGATCAGGTGATCGTCACGGTGCAGGAGCACGGCAACACCTCCGCCGCCTCGATCCCGCTGGCGCTGGATGTCGGCGTCCGTGATGGCCGCATCAAGCGTGGCGACATGCTCTTGCTGGAGGCCTTCGGCGGCGGCTTCACCTGGGGCTCTGCCCTGCTGACCTACTGACCCCCGGCATTACCCGATGTTCGGTCGCCGGCGGCCGTGGTAGTTTCTGCGGACGGGCGACGGGGGGTGCCCGCCAACGATGACGACCAGGGTACTGATCGCGGACGACCACGAATTGGTGCGCACCGGGCTGCGCCGGCTGCTCGAGGACCTCGACTGCGAGGTCGTCGCCGAGGCCGCCAACGGCGAACAGGCGGTGCAGGCGGCGCGCGCCCACGAGCCGGACATCGCCCTGATCGACATCCACATGCCCGGCATCGGGGGGCTCGAGGCGACCCAGAAGCTGCAACGTGTGCATCCGTCATGTCGGGTCATCATCCTCACGGCGCACCCGGAGGGGCCACTGCCGCGGGCACTGCTCGAGATCGGCGTCGCCGGCTTCCTGACCAAGGACTGCAGCGTCGAGGAGGTGCACGAGGCCATCCGCAAGGTCAGCACCGGCGGCCGCTACATCAGCCACGAGGTGGCTCAGAGCATTGCACTCGATGCCGTCCAGGGCGTGCCCGCCTCGCCGTTCGAGCGCTTGACGGCGCGCGAGCTGCAGGTAGCCCTGATGCTGCTGGCGGGCGAGGTCAATCGCGACATCGCGCAGGCCCTTCAGGTCAGCCCGAAGACCGTGACCACGTACCGCCAGCGCATCTTCAAGAAGGTCGGGGTGCGCACGATCCAGGACCTGCTGCGGCTGGCGATCCGCTTCGGGCTGACGTCCGACGAACACGCCGCGCCTCCCTCGGCCTGAGCCCCGCGCCCATGTCCGCCGTCGCCTCGACGCCGTGCTTCGACCCGTGCTGCCGGGCGTGTCCCCGCCTGGCCGCCTTTCTCGATGCGGTACGCGCGGAGCACCCGGACTACCACTGCGCACCGGTGCCCGCGTTCGGCGACCCGGCGGCGCGGCTGCTGGTGGTCGGGCTGGCGCCCGGCAAGCACGGGGCCAATGCCAGCGGCCGGCCCTTCACCGGCGACCATGCCGGTCTGCTGCTCTACCGCACGCTGCACGAGTTCGGGCTGGCGACGGCGCCCGAGTCGGCGGCGGACGATGGCCTCGAGCTGCGCGACTGCCGGATCACCAACGCGGTCAAGTGCCTGCCGCCCGGCAACAAGCCGACCGGGACCGAGATCCGGACCTGCAACGCCTTCCTGGCGGCCGAGCTGCAGCGGCAGCCGCCGCGCGTGGCGATCGCGCTCGGGCGCGTGGCGCACGACGCGATCCTGCGCGCGCTCGGGCTGCGCCTGCGCGAGCACCCGTTCGGCCACGGCCGCGAGCACGAGCCGGCCGGCGGCCCGGTGCTGATCGACAGCTATCACTGCAGTCGTTACAACACCCAGACGCGGCGGCTGACGGAGGACATGTTCCGCGCGGTATTCCGCCGGGCGCTCGCGCGGGTGGACACGCAATGATGACCGAACAGGAGCCGCAGGCCTTCGACGGCAAGTCCCTGCTGCGCGGGATGACCACGCGGCCGGGCGTGTACCGCATGCTCGATGCCGATGGCGAGGTGATCTACGTCGGCAAGGCCGGCAATCTGAAGAACCGCCTGTCGAGCTACTTCCGCGGACCGGTGAGCTCGGACAAGACCCGCCTGATGCTCGGCAAGGTGGCCGACGTCGAGGTCACCGTGACCCACACCGAGGCCGAGGCGCTGCTGCTGGAAAACCAGCTGATCAAGGCGCACCGGCCGCGCTACAACGTCCTGCTGCGCGACGACAAGAGTTATCCCTATATCTACCTGTCGACCCAGGACGAGTACCCGCGCCTGGCCTTCCATCGCGGCAGCACCCGCGGGCCGGGCGAGTACTTCGGACCCTATCCCTCGGTGACCGCGGTCCGCACCACGCTCGACCTGATGCAGAAGCTGTTCCGCATCCGCAACTGCAGCGACAGCTATTTCCGCAACCGCTCGCGCCCCTGCCTGCAGTACCAGATCGACCGCTGCACCGCGCCCTGCGTCGGGTTCGTCGAGCCGGAGGACTATTCTCGCGACATCGAGCACGCGCGGCTGTTCCTGCAGGGCCGCGAGCAGCAGGTGGTCGACGAGCTGGCGCAGCAGATGGAGCAGGCCGCCGGCGCGCTCGACTACGAGCGCGCGGCCCGGCTGCGCGACCGCATCCAGGCGATCCGCCAGGTCCAGGAGCGGCAGCATGTCGCCGGCCTGCGGGGTGACCTGGACGTGGTCGCCTGCAGCAGCCGCGGCGGCCAGAGCTGCGTACAGATCTTCTTCGTCCGCGACGGCCGCAACCTCGGCAACAAGGCCTTCTATCCGCGTACGCCGGCCGATGCCGGCGAGGCGGAGGTGCTGTACGCGGTCCTGACCCAGTTCTACCTCGAGCACGAGGTACCCCCGGAAATCCTGCTCTCCCACGACATCGAGGGCCGCGAGGCGCTGGCGGCGGTGCTGGCCGAGCGCAGTGGCCGCCGGGTGCGGCTGACGCTGCGGCCGCGCGGCGAGCGCCGCCGCTGGCTCGACATGGCGCGCTCGAACGCCGCCGACGCGCTCGCCGGCCGGCTCGCCTCGCGCAGCGGCATGGCCGCGCGCCTGGAGTCGCTGACCGACCTGCTGGGACTGGAGGCCCCGCCCGAGCGCATGGAGTGCTTCGACATCAGCCACACCCGCGGCGAGGCGGCGGTGGCCTCGTGCGTGGTGTTCGGCCCGGAGGGACCGATCCGCACCGAGTACCGACGCTTCAACATCGACGGCATCACCCCGGGCGACGACTACGCGGCCATGGGCCAGGCGATCGAGCGGCGCTACACCCGGCTGCGGCGCGAGGAACGGCCGCTGCCCGCCGTCGTTTTCATCGATGGCGGCAAGGGGCAGCTGGCACAGGGCAGGGCGATCATGGACGAGCTGCAGATCGCCCCGGAGGATGTGCTGCTGGTGGGCATCGCCAAGGGGCCGGAGCGGCGCCCGGGCATGGAGACCCTGTACGTCGGCGACGCCGGGCACGAGCTCAACCTCGCCGAGGACAGCCCCGGCCTGCACCTGATCCAGCAGATCCGCGACGAGGCGCACCGCTTCGCCGTCACCGGCCACCGCGGGGCACGGGCGAAGGCGCGCCAGCGCTCGGTGCTGGAGGACATCCCGGGTCTCGGCCCGAAGCGCCGGGCCCAGCTTTTGCGTCACTTCGGCGGCATCCAGGGCGTGCGGCGGGCCGGTGTGGAGGACCTGGCGGCGGTGCCGGGCATCAGCACGCGACTGGCACGCATGATCTATCATGAAACCCACGGCTCGGCCTCCGGGGTCACCGAATGAGCATCACGCTGCCGACGGTCCTTACGCTCGCCCGCATTGCGCTGGTGCCGGTGCTGGTGCTGCTGTTCTACCTGCCGTTCGAGTGGTCGCGGCCGGCGGCGGCGCTCGCCTTCGCGCTGGCCGGGCTCACGGACTGGCTCGACGGCTACCTGGCCCGGCGGCTCGACCAGCACTCGCCGTTCGGCGCCTTCCTCGACCCGGTGGCCGACAAGGTGATGGTGGCCGTGGTCCTGGTGATGCTGGTCGAGGCCGACCCGCACGTCTGGCTGGCGCTGCCGGCAATGGTGATCATTGGCCGCGAGATCGTGGTCTCGGCGTTGCGCGAATGGATGGCGGAGCTGGGCCAGCGGGCCCAGGTCGCGGTCAGCGCCTTCGGCAAGCTCAAGACCACGCTGCAGATCACCGCGCTGCTGCTCATGCTCTATCACGAGCCGCTGCTCGGCCTGCCGATCTATACCATCGGATTCGTGCTGCTGTACGTGGCGGCGCTGCTGACGCTGTACTCGATGATCGAGTATTTCCGGGCCGGCTGGCGCGCCGCCGCCGAGACCATCTCCTGAGGCGACGCCTCGCGGGCAGTACCCTTGACACGCCGCGGGTGCCGAATAGAATGGCGCCTCGCGCAGCGGGAATAGCTCAGTGGTAGAGCACAACCTTGCCAAGGTTGGGGTCGCGAGTTCGAATCTCGTTTCCCGCTCCAGCTATCCTCTCGAGAACCTCGGTGCGCCCGGGGTTTTTTCGTTTCGGGGCCGGCATGCCCCGGCGCCCCGGCCGCGGCTAGGTGGCAGAGTGGTTATGCAGCGGCCTGCAAAGCCGTGTACGTCGGTTCGATTCCGGCCCTAGCCTCCATATTTCCCCGATCTTCCCGTCGCCGCGCCGCCGGCGTGGCGCCGCCCCGTGGCGGCTGGCAGACTGCCGCTTGCCGCTGCCCGGGTGGCGGAATGGTAGACGCAGGGGACTTAAAATCCCCCGGGGCGCGAGCCCCGTGCCGGTTCGAGTCCGGCCCCGGGCACCAGCGGCGCGCGCACCGCGCTCCGGCCCGAGCCGGCAGGTGCAGATCGAGCGCCGCCCTCGAGCGGACCGCCAGCGCTCAACGCCGGCGGCGGATCCCGATCGTGGCGCCGACGGCCTGGCCAGTCCGCGGTCACTCGGCGCTGGCGACCAGCGTGCGCAGGCTGGCCGCGCGATCGCGCAGCTTCCGCTGCGCCTCTCTGCGCTGCTCCGAGTTCAGCGAGCGGCCGACGGCCAGCAGCGTGTCCAGCAGGCCGGCGCGCAGCTCGTCCATGCGCACGGCCGGGGCCTGGCCGGCGCGGCCGACCCACCACTGGTGCAGGAAGCGCTCGATCTCGCCGACCCCGGCCCCACGCCCGAGCAGGGCGAGCAGCCGCTGCTGCATGCGCTCGCGCCAGCGGGCCCAGGCATCGGTCGTCCGTGGCAACTCCCGTATCCGTTCATGGACCAGGGCCCGCTGATTCGGCTGGAGGTCGCCGGTCCAGCGCTCGACCGCCCGGATCACGCGCTCGGCCAGCGCGTACATGCCATCGTCACGGCTGTCCACGTACTCGGTCCGGTACTCGCTGCTGCGTTCCTGCATGCGGCGGGCGAGGTGGCGGCGCTGCTCGGTGGAGAGCTCGGCCAGGGTCGGGGCGATGACGGGCAGAAACGAGTCCATGGTGCGCGCGTACAGGGACTCGAAGCGGTCGTTCGCCCACCGCACGTCCGCCGGACGGAGTTCGGGCCCCAGCCGCGCGGCCAGCCCCTCGAGGAAGTCCGCGTACTCCGCCAGTCGCTCGCGGCGCACCTCGCGCAGCCAGGGTTCCAGGCGGCCGCGCAAGCGCCGCTCCTGCTCCGCCTCGAGGGAGAGCCATTCGTCGGCACGATCGATCACGGCGTCGTCGACCCGTTGCCAGAAGAACTCGGGGGCGAGGGCGCAGCCGGAGACGAGCGCCAGCAGCAGACCGGCCAGCAGGAATCGCCCGGTTGGGCCGGTGGGAGATGCGTGGTTCATTGCGGGTCCGTCCGGTTGCGGCCGCGCCCGGGGCGCGCCGGGAGTGACTGTGCGCGCAGCGTAGTCACGCGACAGCGGGGTTATCGGTACAATTGTGCCGCACCGCCGCGGCGGATCCCGGCCGGACCTGTCGACCGGGGTTGCGGGTCCTTGTTTTTTGCTTGTAATCAATAATTTGAATGGGTTTTCTCCTGTTTTTTGTCATCATCGGTCTGGCCGTCCACGGGCGTGCAGGTGCCGACACCAGGGAGATCGCATGACAGCGACCGAAGGATTCACCGGGACCGTGGGCCATACGCCGCTGATCCGGCTGCCGGTGCTGAGCGCGGAGACGGGCTGCGAGATCCTCGGCAAGGCCGAGTTTCTCAACCCCGGCGGCTCGGTCAAGGACCGGGCGGCGCTCGGCATCATCGAGGCGGCCGAGGCGGCGGGCGAGCTGCGCGCCGGCGGTACCGTGGTCGAGGGCACGGCCGGGAATACCGGCATCGGGCTGGCACACATCTGCAACGCGCGCGGCTACCGCTGCATCATCGTCATCCCCGAGACCCAGTCGCAGGAGAAGATGGACCTGTTGCGGACGCTGGGCGCGGAAGTGCGGCCGGTCCCGGCGAAGCCCTACAAGGATCCGGGCAACTACCAGCACGTCGCGCGGCGCCTGGCGGAGGAGACCGAGAACGCGATCTGGGCCAACCAGTTCGACAACACGGCCAACCGCGACGCCCATTACCGGACCACCGGGCCGGAGCTGTGGGCGGACACGGACGGCCGCATCGACGCCTTCGTCGCCGCCACCGGTACCGGCGGCACGCTGGCCGGCGTCGGCCGTTACCTGAAGGAGCAGGCGGCGAAGGTCCGAATCGTGCTCGCCGATCCGCCGGGCAGCGCCCTCTGGCACTGGATCCATCACGGCGAGCTGAAGGCGGTCGGCGAGGGTTCGGTCACCGAGGGCATCGGCACCAGCCGCGTGACGAAGAATCTCGAGGGCACCGAAATCGATGACGCCGTGATGCCGAGCGACCAGGACAGCGTGTCGATGATGTACCGCCTGCTGCGAGAGGAGGGCCTGTTCCTCGGCGGTTCGTCGGGCCTCAATGTCACCGCCGCGGTCGAGGTGGCCCGTTCGCTCGGCCCCGGCCACACGGTCGTCACCATCCTCTGTGACAGCGGCGCGCGCTACCAGTCGCGGCTGTTCGACCCTGACTGGCTGGCGGAGAAGGGTTTGCAGGCGGGCTGAAAAAAAGGTCTCTCGCGGAGGCGCGGAGTACGCGGAGAGAGAGAGACAGGCAAAAGGACAAACCACCGAACACACCGAACTCACCGGACTCACCGAAGAAGCGGATGACAACGGCAGAGGCGGGCCGGTCTGCGCTCCTGCACCGCCCCCACACGGGATTGGCGGGCACGGTCCGACACCCCAAAATTCAATCGCCCTTTCGGTGTCGTCGGTGCTCTTCGGTGTTTTCGGTGGTTCGTCCTGCTTTTCTTCCCTGCGTCCTCCGCGCCTCTGCGAGAAACCGCCTTTTTCGTCACCATGGATGCTCCTCGCCGCTCCAGGTGAGGAAGCGGCCCGAGTGCTCGCTCGTCAGCCCCTCGATCACCTCGATCATGCCGGCCACCGACTCGCGCGGGCTCAGGGTCGCCTGGGGCCCGCCGAGGTCGGTCTGGACCCAGCCCGGGTGCAGCGAGACGACGACGATGCCGTCGGCGGCCAGGTCGCAGGCGGCCGCGCGGGTGATCATGTTCAGGGCCGCCTTGCCGGCGGCGTAGCTGTAATGGCGGCCGTAGTCCTTCTTCGCCAGCGAGCCCATGGACGAGGAGATGTTCACCAGCCGCGGCCGCTCGGCGCGGGCGAGCAGGGCGTGGCAGCGCTGGGCCACGATCAGTGGTGCCACGGTGTTGACCCGCAGGACCTCGAGCATGTCCTCGGCGCGGATGTTGTCGAATTCCTCGCCCCGCGGCGACACGCCGGCGCAATTGATCAGCACGTCGAGGTGGCCGGGGCCGTCCGCCGCCACGGATGCCACGACCGCATCGATCGCGTCCGGATCGCGCACGTCGAGCGGGGCGACGCTGACCGCGTCGGCGTGCTCGGCCGCGAGCGCCTCCAGGGCCTGGGCCGCCTCCGGCGCGCGGCAGGTGGCGAACACGCGGGCGCCGGCGGCGGCGTACTGACGCACGAACTCGAGCCCGAGGCCGCGGCTGGCGCCGGTGACCAGGACTCTCGGTGCGAGCGGGGCAGGGGCGTCGGCCATCGCGGGTCGCGGTTCAGTCGCGGATGGTGATCACGAGCTCGCGATCGGTGCGGCGAAAACGGTGCTCCCAGACGTACACACCCTGCCAGGTGCCCAGTGCCAGGCGCCCGTCGCGCACGGGGATCGTCAGGTCGTTGTGCGTGATGACGCTGCGCACGTGCGCCGACATGTCGTCGGGGCCCTCGGAACGGTGCTCGAACAGCGGGTCGCCGTCCGGGATCAGCCGCTGGAAGAAGGCCTCCAGGTCGCGGCGCACGTCCGGATCCGCGTTCTCGCACAGCATCAGCGAGGCACTGGTGTGCTTGAGAAACAGGTGCACCAGGCCCTGGCGCACGCCGCTCTCGCGCACCGCCGTCGCCACCCGTTCGGTGATGTCGACGCTGCAGCGCTCGCCGGTCGCGATCGTGATCTCGGTCTGGTACAGCTCGCTCACGGGTTCAGCAGGCTCCATTGCCAGCGGCTGCCGTCGAACCAGCACAGTTCGCGATCGTGTTGCCGGTATTTGCGCTCGTGCCAGAACTCGATGTAATCCGGGACCACGCGAAAGCCGGACCAGTGCGGGGGCCGTGGCACCTCGACGTCGGCGAATCGGTGCTCGTACTCGGCCAGGCGCTGCTCGTACTCCTCGCGGCTCGCCAGCGTCTCCGACTGGTTCGAGGCCCACGCGCCGAGCTGGCTCGCCCGCGGCCGCGTCGCCCAGTAGGCATCGGCCTCGGCGTCGGTCACCACCTCGGTGCGGCCCTCGATGCGGACCTGCCGCGACAGCGACTGCCAGAGGAACAGCAAGGCGGCACGCGGGTTGGCCTGCAGCTCCCGGCCCTTGCGGCTGTGGTGGTTGGTGTAGAAGACGAAGCCGTCATGGTCGTGCTGCTTGAGCAGCACGGTGCGCACGCTCGGCCGGCCGTCGGCATCGGCGGTCGCGAGGAACATCGCCGTCTTTTCGCCCGGCTCGCTGTGCCAGGCCTGGGCGTAGAGCTCGTCGAAGCGTTCGATCGCGGTCCGGTACAGGGGATCGTCGGTCGCCGTCATGCCGGGGCCGGCGACTCCGCCTCTGCCAGCTGCCGCAGCACGTAGTGCAGGATGCCACCGTGGCGGTAGTACTCGCGCTCCTTCGGCGTCACCAGCCCGACCTTCGCCTTGAATTCGATCGCCTTGCCGTCGCCTTCCGGCGTGGCCGTGACCTTGACCTCCTTCGCATCGCCGCCGTCGAGGCCGGTGATCGAATAGGTCTCGCTGCCGTCGAGGCCGAGCGACTCGGCATTCTCGCCGTCGGGGAACAGCAGTGGCAGCACGCCCATGCCGATCAGGTTCGAGCGGTGGATGCGCTCGAAGCTCTCGGCGATGACTGCCTGCACGCCCAGCAGCTTGGTGCCCTTGGCGGCCCAGTCGCGCGATGAGCCCGTGCCGTACTCCTTGCCCGCGAGCACCACCAGCGGCGAGCCCTCGTCGCGGTACTGCATGGCCGCGTCGTAGATCGACATCTTCTCGCCATCCGGCTGGTGCAGGGTGACGCCACCCTCGGTACCGGGCGCCAGCAGATTGCGCAGGCGGATGTTGGCGAAGGTCCCGCGCATCATCACCTCGTGATTGCCGCGGCGCGAACCGTAGGAGTTGAAGTCCTTCGGCTCCACCCCCTGGTCCATCAGCCACTGTCCCGCGGGGCTGTTCTTGGCGATGGCCCCGGCGGGCGAGATATGGTCGGTGGTGACGCTGTCACCGAGCAGGGCGAGCACACGCGCGCCCTCGATGTCGTTCACGTCCTCGGGCTCCGCCTCGATGCCCTCGAAGAAGGGCGGATTCTTGACGTAGGTGGAGTCGTCGTCCCACTCGTACAGCTCGCCCTCGGGGATCTCGAGGTTGTTCCAGTTCTCGTCGCCGCCGAAAACGCTGCCGTAGTTCGATTCGAACATGCCGGCATCGATGTGGGCGGTGATCATCTCCTGGAGTTCCTGCGGGCTCGGCCACAGGTCACTCAGGTATACATCCTTGCCGTCCTTGTCGCGACCCAGCGGCTCGCTGGTGAGGTCGATCTCCATGGTGCCGGCCAGCGCGTAGGCGACGACCAGGGGAGGGGAGGCGAGGAAGTTCATCCGCACCTCGGGGTGGATGCGGCCCTCGAAGTTGCGATTCCCGGACAGCACCGAGCAGCAGACCAGGTCGTGCTCCTGGATGGCATGACTGATCTCCGGGCGCAGCGGACCGGAGTTGCCGATGCAGGTGGTGCAGCCGTAGCCGACCAGGTAGAAGCCGAGCGCCTCCAGGTCGTCCATCAGATCGGTACGCTCGAGGTAGTCGGTGACCACGCGCGAACCCGGGGCCAGGCTGGTCTTCACCCAGGGCTTCACCGGCAGGCCACGCTGCAGCGCGTTGCGGGCGATCAGCCCGGCGCCGATCATCACGGCGGGGTTGGAGGTGTTGGTGCAGCTCGTGATCGCGGCGATGACCACGGCCCCGTCGTCGAGTTCGAACTTCTTGCCGTCCATCTCGACGTCGGCGACCCCTCGCGGGGTCGCCTGCTGGGCCCCGATGGCGGCGGCACCGCCCTCGTCCTCGAACGATTCCTCGTTGCTGGAGCGTGCGGCGCGCTCCTCGAGCATCGGCTCGAGGTGGCGCTCGAAGGTCTGTTTCGCCTGGCGCAGGGCGATCCGGTCCTGGGGCCGCTTGGGCCCGGCGATGCTCGGCTCCACGTCGCCGAGATCCAGCTCGAGCACGTCGGTGTAGTCGGCGTCCGGGTCGCCGTCCTCGCGCCACAGCCCCTGCTCGCGCGCGTACTGCTCGACCAGCTCGATCTGCTCCTCGCTGCGGCCGGTGAGCTCCAGGTAGCGCAGCGTCTCGCGGTCCATCGGGAAGATCGCACAGGTGCTGCCGAACTCGGGCGACATGTTGCCGAGCGTCGCCCGGTCGGCCAGCGGCAGCTGCGACAGGCCGTCGCCGAAGAACTCGACGAAGCGGCCGACCACGCCCTTCTTGCGCAGCATCTCGGTCACGGTCAGGACCAGGTCGGTCGCGGTGGCCCCGTCGGGCAGGCTGCCGGTGAGCTTGAAGCCGACCACCTGCGGGATCAGCATGGTGATCGGCTGACCCAGCATCGCGGCCTCCGCCTCGATGCCGCCGACGCCCCAGCCGAGCACGCCGAGGCCGTTGATCATCGTGGTGTGGGAGTCGGTCCCGACCAGCGTGTCGGGGTAGGCGAGGACCTTGCCTTCCTTGTCCTTGCGCTCGGCGAACACGACCCGCGCGAGGTACTCCAGGTTCACCTGGTGGACGATGCCGGTGTTCGGCGGGACCACCTTGAAGTTGTCGAACGCCTGCTGGCCCCAGCGGAGGAACTGGTAGCGCTCGCGATTGCGCTCGAACTCGATCTCGTTGTTGCGCTCCAGCGCATCGCGGTTGCCGTAGACATCGACCTGGATCGAGTGGTCGATCACCAGTTCGGCCGGCGCCAGCGGGTTGATCCGTTTCGGGTCGCCGTCGAGCGCGCGCATGGCCTCGCGCATCGCCGCCAGGTCGACCACGGCCGGCACGCCGGTGAAATCCTGCAGGATCACCCGCGCCGGGTTGAACGCGATCTCGTGCGACGGCTCGGCCTTCGGGTCCCAGTCGAGCACCGCCTGGATGTCGTCGCGGGTGACGTTCTCGCCGTCTTCGTGCCGCAGCAGGTTCTCCAGCAGGACCTTCAGCGAGAAGGGCAGGCGCTGCAGCTGCTTCTCGCTGCCGACGGCATCCAGCCGAAAGATGCGGTAACTGTTTCCTCCTACCTCGAACGTGGCACGGGCATCGGAGCGTTCGGCCATGGTTCCTCCTGGTCGCGGCGACGGCTGGGGCGACGATTATAGCGTTTCGCGGCTGGCGCCATCGATGATCCGGCGAGCGGTCGCGCTTGCGCCGGGTCGGCCCAACGCCTGGCGCAATAAAAATACAGTAAAAACAGTTTGTTATTGCATATTTCTCGATGAGGAAAAATGAAGTTTCTCCAACTCGCACAACACCGTGTGCAGACGGTTATAAGCATTTCAATCAATAAGTTAGAAATTATTTGTTACGCCTGTTCTGACCGATTCATGAGTGACGTCAATGACCGGTGCGCCTCACAGGCGTGCGCCATAGAGCCGCAGCAGCCGAAGCGGCTCGGGCCGGGGCCGCGAGTGGCGGTTGGCCAGCGCGTCCAGGAAGTCGATCAGGGCGTCGATGTCGCCCCAGGTCGCGGGCGCGGGCTCCTCCGGCAGATCCCGGCCGTAGGTCTCGTACAGGTAGTCGGAGCGAGCCCACCAGAGCAGGCCCTTGTCGGCGAAACCGACCTCCGCGTTCGGATCGGCGCCGTGGCGCAGCAACAGCTCCAGCACGCAGGTGTCCTGGTACAGCAGGGCCAGGAACAGGGGGCCCGAGCGGTTGGCGTCGAGCCGTCGCGGGTCGGCCCCGTGGTCCAGCAGCAACGATACGAGCGCGTGGCGCTCGTCCGGTGCCTTGCAACCCTCGATCGCCGCCTGCAGTGGCGTCGCGCCGTCGATGCCATCGGCCCCGTTCGGGTCGGCGCCGCGCGCGAGCAGGGCGCGCACGTGTCGCAGGTCGCCGGAGCGCGCGGCCGCGTGGAGGGCGGATTCCGTGTCGTGGTTACAGGCAGACATGGCCATGGCGGGTCCCCCTTCGCTCCGGACACTCCGGGACGCCCCGAATATAGGCCGACGCGCACCCCTTGTTGGTACGCCAGCGGACGCTTCCGCGACAGCAGGACAGCAAGGGCGGCGGTGCGGGCTGCCGGGGGACGGCCCGCGTGCATTTGTGCCGGACCCGGCGTACTGTGACCTCTGCAGGGATGCAACGGGTGACCACACACACCGCGCCAACGGACCTCGAAGGGCGCAGGCCGAGGCCCGCACGCACAGCAACCCAACCCCCATCTGTGGATCCGTTGAGGGAAATGGAGACACAGATGGACGATCCGCCGGAGAGCAACCTGTTGCTCCGGGGTCTGCCGGAGGCGACATTTCGGCGCATTGCCGACCAGCTCCGGCCGGTGGCCCTCCCGCACGGGCATGTCATCGTGCCGTCGGGGGCCTCGGTTGACCGCTTCCACTTCATCACCAGCGGGCTGGTCTCGCTGCTCTACGAGACCGGCGACGGCGAATCCGCGGAGATCGCGATCGTCGGCCACGAGGGTGGCGTGGGCCTGTCCCTGGTCATGGGCGGGCGGCCGTTCCCCGCACAGGCCGTGGTGCAGATGCCCGGGACCGCCTGGACCCTCGCGGGTACCACCCTGCGCCGGGAATTCGAGCTGGAACCGGACGTGCGGCGGGCGTTCCTGCTCTATACCCAGGCGCTGATGACGCAGATGGCCCAGACCGTGGTCTGCAACCGCCATCACTCGGTCGAGCTCCAGCTCTGCCGCTGGATCCTGCTCAGCCTCGACCGGCTGGCGACCCACGAGCTCCTCATGACCCAGGAGATGATCGCGCACATGCTCGGCGTACGCCGCGCCGGCGTCAGTGAGGCGGTTGCCCGGCTGCAGCAGGCCGGCCTGCTCGAGCACCGGCGCGGCCGCATCAGTGTCTCCAATCGGGCGGCGCTGGAGGAGCGGTCGTGTGAGTGTTACGCGGTGATCAAGGACGCCTACCAGGCGCTCGAACGCGACCTGGCGGACGAGGAGGCGGCAGCACAGGCGCAGGCGAGGAGGTGAGTCGCTCGGCCGGGTCGGTCCGCCCGGAGCGGCGACCGGCCGGTGGTCACTGCAGGCGCGCGCCGTGCTCGTGCAGCAGTCTCAGGACCCGGGGCGGGCGGCGCGAGTGCCGTCGCGCCAGGTCGTCGAGAAAGTCGACGAGGGCACCCAGGTCGTTCCAGATCTCGACGTCGACGGGCTCGGGCAGTTCCCGACCCCAGGTCTCGTAGACATAGTCCGAGCGCGCCCACCAGACGAGGCCCTTGCCGGCAAAACCCGATTCGGCGTTCGGGTCGGCACCGTGGCGCAGCAGCAGCTCGAGCACCGCGAGGTCGTCCTGGAGCATGGCGAGGAACAGCGGACCGGTCCCGTCGTGGTCGGGTTGTCGTGCCGAGGCACCGTGTTGCAGCAGCAGATGCACCAGCTCGAAACGCTCGGCGGGGCCCTTGTTGGCATCGATCGCGGCATGCAGCGGCGTCTCGCCATCCGGGCCCGTGACCGCGTTCGGGTCGGCTCCCGTTGCGAGCTCGTCGCGCACGCGGGACACGTTGCCCGATCGCGCCGCCTGGTAGAGATCCGCCGAGAGCCCGCGCCGGGTCCGCGGTTCAGTCGATTGAGGGTGTCGCATGGCTGGCCTCCCTGCAGCCGGCTCGGCCCACCCTGGCGCCATGACCCACCGGTGTGGCCAATATAGTTCTGCAGCAGGGGGCTGTAAGTACGCTCGCGGACAGAGGGGGAGGCTGCGTGGGTTGGCCCGCGGGCCTGAACGCGGCGGCCTCCCGGCCTGATCGAGCCGGGGCATGGCCAGCCGCGAGCTTTGCCGATCGGCCGGGCCTCGAGGCGCAGGCCTGCGGGCGTTACCGGGTGCTCTGCGCGGTGGACGTGCCGCTGTCTGGTGGCGGTGGCGGGCGCGCCGCTCCTGCGGTCGGCCGCCGCGTTCGGTGGGAGTACGGAGGAGTACGGGGTCCGGCGCGGCCCGGGCGAAGAGGGGGCGCTGCAGCCGTCCCCATCGACCCGCCCTTCATCCATTATTTAACATAATATACATTACACGCAATTCCAGCGCAGGGGCCGCGGGCCGGCCACGCCTGCGTCGGAGCGCCGCGTGCGCCCTCCAGCGAGCCGGTTTGCACCCGGCAGATCGCTGCGGCACCGTGGGCACCGCCGCGCTCCCGCGGCGATGCAACCGAGACCGGAAATGGATCGATGATCACGGCACTGAAGCTGCTGCATGTCTCGATGGCGGCTCTCTCCATCGCCGGCTTCGTGCTGCGCGGTGTCTGGGCCTGGCGACGGCCCGACCTGCTGGCGCGGAGGCCGACCCGGATCGTGCCGCACATCATCGACACCTTCTTGCTGCTGGCGGCGGTAGGCCTGCTGGTCGCCTACGGCTGGAACCCGTTGGCCTTCGACTGGCTGCTGGCGAAGATCGTGCTGTTGCTGGCCTACATCGGATTCGGTCTCGTTGCGCTCAAGCCGTGGTTCGGCGCACACGTGCGGGTGCCGGCATTCGTGGCCGCGCTGGGCGTATTCGCGTGGATCGTGCTGATCGCGCGCGCCCATGCCCTGGTGCCATTCGCAGACGGCTGAGGCCGGGCCTGCCGGCATCCGTGCGGCCCCGCGCGGACTGCTGCCGCGCGGGACCGATACCGGCTACCTAACGCTGCCTACTGCTGCGGCTCGCTGAAACCGCGCATCTCGTCGAGCCGGTGGCGCTGTTCAGCGGTGAGGATCTCGCGCATCGCGCGCATGCTCTCGGCGTGGAAACGCAGCATTTCGCGCTGGGTCTCGCTCAGGTTCCGGTGAGCCTCCACGAGGGCCTCCGGATCCGGGTCTGCCTGGCGCCGCAGCTGCATCATGGCCTGGGCCTGGGTATGCATCTCCTGCATCAGTTGCCAGTGTTCCCGGGCCTTGTCGCGCTGCATCGCCTCGATCTGCGCCTGCTGCTCGGCGCTGAGCCCGAGCACCCCGGCGACGTAGGGGCTCATGGGGCCCATCATGCCGGAGCCACCCATCATCCCCATCATCCCGGCGCCGCCCATCATGCCGGGGCCGCCCATCATGCCGGAGCCGCCCATCATGCCGGGGCCGCCCATCATGCCGGGGCCGCCCATCATGCCGGGGCCGCCCATCATGCCGGGGCCGCCCATCATGCCGGCGCCACCCATCATGCCGGCGCCGCCCATCATGCCCGTTTGGCCCTCGCCCGCCTTCTGGCCGTGCGCCAGCACGCTCCCGCTCGCCAGCGCGGCCGCGAGCGCGCCCGCGGCCAGCAGCCCGTGAATGCTCCCCTTCCTCATCGTCGTCTCCTCTCGCGTGAACCCGGGCCGGCCTGCGGCCGCCTGTGGACGGGTGGATCGCACCGTGTGCGCCACTGTGATCATATTCTGATCTCGGGGCCGCAGCGCGACCTTGATCTGCATCAAGCCGGACCGGCGACGGGGCGCAAATCGGCCGATAAGTCTTTCGCTCTCGGTTGCGTCGAAGGGCTTCGCTAGACTGGGTGGATCGCGGTCTGCCGCGCCGGAGCGAAAGGACACCTTCCATGGCGACACAGTTGACCCTGCAGCAGGTCCACGAGCTGGCGCTGGCGGCATTGATCGCCAGTGGTACCGAGCATGGCAATGCCGAATCGGTGGCCGCCTCGGTCGCCGACAGCGAGGCCGAGGGCATCCACAGCCACGGGTTGGCGCGGCTGCCCACCTACTGCGAGCACGCCCGTTGCGGCAAGATCGACGGGCATGCGCGGCCTACGGTGGAAGCGGTCGCGCCAGCCGGCCTGCGGGCCGATGCCGCCGACGGCTTTGCCCACCCGGCGATCGATCTCGGCCTCGAACGGCTGCTCCCGCTGGCCCGCGAACAGGGCATCGCCGCGCTGGCGGTCACGAACTCCTACAACTGCGGCGTCTGCGGCTACCACGTCGGCCGCATCGCCCGCGCCGGCCTGGTCGCGCTCGGCTACGTCAACGCGCCCGCCTCGATCGCCCCCTGGGGCGGCAGCGACCCGGCCTTCGGGACCAACCCGGTCTCGTTCGCCGCGCCACGCGCGGGCGGCGATCCGCTGGTGATCGACCAGTCGTCGTCGGTGGTGGCGAAGAGCGAGATCGTCGTTCACAAGCAGCGCGGCGAGCCGATCCCGGAGGGCTGGGCGCTCGATGCCGACGGCAACCCGACCACCGACCCGGCGGCGGCGCTGGCCGGCTCGATGGTGCCGATGGGCGGCTACAAGGGGTCGGGGATCGCGCTGCTGGTGGAGATCATGGCCGCGGCGGTGACCGGTTCGAGCCTGGCCATCGACGCCTCCTCGTTCGCCGACAACGAGGGCGGTTCTCCGCGCACCGGCCAGCTGTTCATCGCGCTCGACCCGGCCCGCTTCTCGGGCGGCGCCTTCGACGAGCGCCTGGAGCGGCTGCTGGGCGCGATCGAGGCCCAGGAAGGCACCCGGCTGCCGGGCGCCGGCCGGGCCGCGGCGCGCGCACGCACGGCGCGCGACGGCATCGAGATCAGCGACACCCTGTACGAGAAGATCCGCGGCTACGCGGACGGCGAGCCGGAGTAAGGGTCACACCATTTCGATTGGCCGGCTGAAGCCGGCCCCACAGGGCCCGTGGCCGCGGTCGCCCGACCGCCCTAGCCCGCGTCCTCGCCGGCGCCACGGCGGCGTGATTCCGCGGTCTCCTCGACCAGGGTACGCTCGGACAGTTTCTTCAGCTGCTTCCAGACGGCCTCGTCGACCTCGAGCCCCTGCTTCCAGACCCGTTCCGACTGGCGCTCGAAGTCGGCCGGTTCGAGCACCTGCAGCAGCGTCGCCTCCTCCGGGTCCGGGTGCAGGCTCTGCAGCATGGCGAAGTGCGGCGAAGCCATCAGCGTGACCGAGTGGTTGCGCGCCAGTCGTTCGTCGCGGTCCTCGACCTGGTACAGCAGCAGCGTCGGGTATTCCTCGTAGGCGCGGATCGAGACTACCTGTTCCACCACCAGCGGGGCCTGCGAGTTGCGCCAGAAGGCCATCATGCTGACCCCGCGGCGGGCACAGCGCGCGAGGTAGCCCAGCATCAGCTTGCGGTTGTAGCAATTGTGAACCTTGACCACGGCCAGGCCCTTGCGCCGCGCGCGCGCGTAGACCAGGTCCGCCGCCAGGCTGCCGCAGGTCAGGATCGAGTTCTCGCGCGCGTCGATCACCGCCAGCGACGAGTCCTCGTAGCTGCGCGAGAGCGGTTGCGTGCCGTGGGCGAGGATGTGTGCGAGCCCGTTCTGCAGGGCCTCGATGCCGCCGAGGCCATGGCGCTCCAGCCAGACGACCATGTCGGCCGCGTCCTCGTGATCGCCCGAGGGAAAACCGAGCGCCTCGAAGGCGCGACGACAGAGCCCAGACAGCTCGTTGTGCGAGACCTTCATGCGGTCTCGTCCAGCGAAGGCATGGCCGGCATGAACCAGTCGTCGTCGAATGGCTTGCCGATGTCCTCGAGCAGCGGTGCGCCCTGGAACAGGGTGATCCGCACCCAGCGGCTGGAGCGGGGGTCGAACTTGGTGGCGCCGAAGAACGACAGCTTGCAGCGCAGCAGGTGCATCGGCAGCAGGTTCCGGTCGAGCAGGTTGGCCCGGATCTCGCCCATCTGCGTCTGAGCCATCGACTGGATACGACGGATGATGCCCTTCTGCCCGGGATGATCGAGCAGGAACTCGACCACGCCGTCGCGGCCGCCACGCAGCGCCCGGTACTCCAGCAGCAGGTCGTAGCAGCGGCGGACGCGACGCCCGATGTCGAGCGGCATCTCGCGATCGGCGCCGGGCTCCTCGGCGCGCACGCCGAGCCGGGGCTCCTCCTTCTCGGCCGAGCGGTACCAGAAGTAGTACTGCGCGTCCTCGTGCTCGAAATCGATCGCCAGCGCCCAGTCGTAGTCCCGCTCGATCAGCGCCACCAGGTCGTCGATGGGCATGTCCGGCACGAGGTCGTACTGCTCCTCGGCGCCCATGTGCAATTCGAGCTCGTCGACCCGTTCAGGGTACAGCTCGACCAGCAGCGAGTGCAGCAGCTCCTGGGTCTCCAGCGCCCAGTGTTCGCGCGCGTGGTCGGCCAGCTGCCGCCAGAGATCGCCGGTGGGCGACTGTTCGGCGAGCCAGTCATGTGCAATCTGCAGCTCGGCGACCAGTTGATCGTTGGTCTCCTGCTGGATCTGGTCGTCGACCCAGGTCTGGCGCGTGTGCGTGATCGCACGCTCGATCAGATCCAGCAGCCGGTCCCGCGCGGCGCGGTCGGCATCGGCCGACAGGCAGCGCGCGATCGCCGTCTCGCGCATCAGCACCCACTGGGCGATCAGCTTCGGGTGGTTGATCAGGAACGGCGCCATCCCGAGGCCGGTGGAATTGCCGATCCCGAGGTACCGTTGCAGGCGCCGATCCATGGTGACCGCCGTCTCGGGCGCGCGCTCGCGCGCGATGTGCTCGACCTGGCGGATGCTGAAATGCCGCAGCAGGTAGACCGTGAACATCTGGGCAGCGAACGGGAGCCCGAAGTCGCGCCAGTCGCGGATCTTGGGATAGTCGGCGAGGCCGAACTTGCCGTTGCCGTAGACCGCCGTGGTCCGATAGAGGTAGCCCACCTGGGCGATCTTCTCCGGATCCGGTTGCCGGCCCTCGGACAGCGCGCGCACGATGGCCTCGAAATTGCGCATGCTGCGGTTGGCCCGCGACAGCACGATCACGTCCGGGTCGCAACGCCCTGCCTCCTGCCGCGGCACGTTCTCGCGCAGGCGCTCGAGCCGGTCCTCGTCGACGTCGCCCTCGACCAGGGCGAAGGCGCAGTCCCAGGCATTCGCGATCACGCGGTCCGAGCGCTGGCTGTCGTCGAGATACTGCGAGAACAGCACGAAATTGTAGATGTACTCGGGCGTGGTCACCCGGTAGATGGCGGTGCCGTAGCCGTCGCGGTCGAGGTCGAAGCGCAGGCACTCGACCCGCCAGCGATCGCGCATCATCGTCCGCACCACCGAGCGGATGAAGCTGATCCGGGTGGCGTGCAGTGATCCGAGGCGCTCGAGCTGCATCGCCTCGGCGGGCGGGCGCAGCGGGACGCCGCCGGTGTCCTCCAGCGTGTCGAACGGTTCGCGCCGGTCCGCAAGCGCCATGTCACACCCCCCGGCAGGGACCGATCGGGGTGGCGGGACCGCGCTCGGACCCGCCACCCCTGGCCCTGCCCTACTTCACGATACCCTGCTCGCGCGCCATTGCGTAGGCCGACTTCGGGCCGGTCCACAGCGACGGCAGCAGCACCAGCGACACCGGGATCGCGGTGATCACGATGAACTGCTGCAGGACGCTGATCTGGCCGGCCCCCATGTACAGCAGGATCGCGGCCATGACGGCCATGGCGATGCCCCAGAACGCGCGCACGACCGTGTTCGGCTCGTCATGCCCGGACGCCACCATGGAGATGGTGTAGCTCATCGAGTCCCCGGTTGTGGCCACGAAGATGGTGGTCAGGATCAGGATCAGGAACGCCATCACACCGCCCAGCGGCAGGGCCTGGGCCACGGTCATGGTCGCCACGTCGAAGCGGAAGTTGTTGAGCGCCTCCGCCAGGTCGATCTGGCCGGTCAGCTGGTAGTAGATGCCGGAGCCACCCAGCAGGGTGAACCAGATGGTGGTCGCGATCGGCGCCATTACGGCCACGGCGAGGATCATCTGGCGGATCGTGCGGCCGCGCGAGATGCGGGCCACGAACAGCGCCATCAGCGGACCGTAGCCCAGGAACCAGGCGAAGAAGAAGATCGTCCACCACTGCATCCACCAGCCGGGCGCGGTCTGGGCGGTCATGGTCGCCATGTCGAGGAAGGACGAGACGTACTCACCCATGCCCTGCAGGTAGGCATTCACCAGGAACAGCGTCGGCCCGAACACGAAGATGAAGGCGGCGATGCCGAGCGCCAGAAACACGTTCATGCGGCTGAGGAACTGGATGCCCCTGTGAATGCCGGTGACCGCGGACGTGACATAGATGGCGCCCAGGATCACCAGGATCACGAGCTGGGTGCCATAGCCCTCGGACATCCCGAACAGTTCGTGGAAGCCGAAGCTGACCTGGGTCGCGAGGAATCCGATCGGACCCACCGTGCCGGCGACCACCGCGATCACGCACACGGCGTCCACCACGCCGCCAAAGGCGCCGCGCATGACCCGCTCGCCGAACACCGGGAACAGCAACGTGCGCGGCTGCAGCGGCTTGCCCTGCACGTAGTGCGTGTGCGCGAGCACGATCGCGGTCAGCGTGCCGAGGATCGCCCAGGCAAGGAAGCCCCAGTGCATGAACGACTGCGCCAGCGCCGGCGCCACCGCGGCGGCGGTACCGGCCTCGGTGTCGAACGCCGGCGGCGTCACGACGAAGTGATAGACCGGTTCCCCGGCGGCGAAGAACACGCCACCACCCGCAAGCAGGGTGCACATGATGATCGCCAGCCACTTGAAGGTGCTCATCTCGGGCTGGTCGAGACCACCGACCTTGGCGCTGGCCGCCGGCGAGACCGCCACGCCCATGCCGATGAAGAAGGTCAGCAGCAGGATCCACTGGAAGAAGGATCCCAGTGCCTGGGCCGTCCATGCGAAGCCGTCACCGACGAGCCCGGCTACCAGGTCGACATCGTATGCCGACATGGCGATGAACAGGATGATGAAACCGGCACTGAGGCCAAGCACCCAGGGGTCGCCCAGGGTGGCATTCATGCCGATGCGATCACGATCGTTGCCGTTCGCCATTGTTTCTACTCCCCCTCCCTCTTGCGGGATGTTGTGCCTGCACGGCCCTCAGGCCGGACGCAGTGCGTGATCCAGGAAATGCAGCCAGTTCTCGCCCATGATCTTGCCGACCTCGGTAGCGTCGAAACCGCGGTCGCGCAATGCGCGGGCGATATTCATGAAATCCGCAGAACTTCGGAGCCAGGACAGCGGCGCCGGCCAGTCCGCGTTGTCCGCCGAGCCTTCGCCGTAGTCCGGTACCTTAGACCAGCGGCCGTTGCGCATCCATTGCAGTACCGACTTTGGCTGTCCCTGGCAGAGGTCGGTGCCGATGCCCAGGCGGTCGATCCCCATCAGGTCGACCGTTCGCGCGACCATCTCGGCAAAGGATTCGACCGTGCAGTCGGAGCCGTCCTTGAGGTGGAACGGATAACAGCTGAATCCGAGCAGCCCCCCGCTGTCGGCGAGTGCGCGCAGCACGCGCTCGGACTTGTTGCGCCGCGCCGGGTGAAAGAACTCCGGGTTCGCGTGCGAGATGACGATCGGCCGCTCGGAGAGGCGGATCGCCTCCAGGGTACTGAATTCGGCACTGTGGGACATGTCGATCACCATGCCCACCCGGTTCATCTCGCGGATGACCTCGCGGCCGAAGCGGCTGATTCCGGGATCGTTTTCCTCGTAGCAGCCGGCGCAGATCAGCGACTGGTTGTTGTAGGACAGTTGCATGATGTGGACGTTGAGCCGCTTCAGGATGGCGACCATGTCCACGTCGTCCTCGATCGGCGAGCAGTTCTGCAGCCCGAACAGGATGCCCGTGCGGCCGTCCCGCTTGGCCGCGCGGATGTCGTCCGCCGTCTCGACCGGGGCGATCAGGTCGGCGTGGGCCTCGAACCGGCGATTCCACTGGCCGATCACGTGCAGCAGTTCGCGCGTGTTCTCCCAGTAGGCGGCGGTCACGTGCACCGCGTCGAGTTCCCCGGCCCGCATCTGCTCGAAGATCTCGCGACTCCAGTTGGAGTACTGCAGACCGTCGATGACCGTGTGCGTGGCCATGGGGTCAACAGGCCTTCAGGTAGGCCGTCTTCACTTCGGTGTAGAACTCGCGCGCGTACTGGCCCTGCTCGCGCGGCCCGTAGCTGGATTCGTTGCGGCCGCCGAACGGCACGTGATAGTCGGTCCCGGCGGTCGGCAGGTTCACCATCACGCAGCCGAAGCGGGCGTTGCGCTTGAAGTGGGTGGCGGCGCCGAGCGACTGCGTGCAGATGCCGGCGGTGAGTCCGAAGCGGGTGTCGTTCAGGGTGGCGAGTGCCTCCTCGTAGTCCTTGACCCTGATCACGCAGGCAATCGGCCCGAACATCTCCTCCTGGTTGACCGTCATCCGGCTCTGGCTGTCGGTGAACAGTGTCGGCTGCAGGAAGTGCCCCTCGGTGTCCCGGCTGACGCGCTCGCCCCCGAAGGCCAGCGTGCAGCCCTCCTCCTTCGCCTTCTCGATCCAGCGCAGGTCGTCCTCGAGCTCGTCGGTGCTGACCACGGGGCCGATCTCGGTGCCCTCCTCGAGTGCATGACCGACCTTGGCGCGCGACAACCGCTCCACCAGCGCCTCGACGAAGCGGTCGTGGATGCCCTCGGTCACGATCAGGCGCGACGAGGCGGTGCACTTCTGGCCGGTGCCGGAATAGGCGCCGACGAAGGCGGCCTGCACCGCCGTGTCGAGGTCGGCGTCGTCGAGGACGATCAGGCCGTTCTTGCTGCCCATCTCCATCTGTACGCGGGTCAGGTTGCGCATCGCGGCGGCGCCGATGCGCCGGCCGGTCTCGACCGAGCCGGTGAAGCTGATCGCCCGCACGTCGGGCGACTCGACCAGCGTGTTGCCGGCGGTACGACCGCTGCCCATGACCAGGTTGAAGGTGCCGGGCGGCAGCTCGTGGCGGCTGACGATCTCGGCCAGCGCCCAGGCGCTGTAGGGAACGAGGTTGGCGGGCTTCCAGACCACCGCATTGCCGAAGGCGAGCGCGGGGGCGATCTTCCAGACCGCGGTCGCGATCGGGAAATTCCAGGGCGAGATGATGCCGACCACGCCCACCGGCTCGCGCCAGGTCTCGATCTCGATCCCGGGGCGTACGGAGTCCGCCGTGTCACCGATCTGGCGGTGCACCTCCGCGGCGTAGTACTGGAAGAACTGGCCGGCCCGGTAGACCTCGCCCTTGCCCTCGGCGAACGGCTTGCCCTCCTCGCGGGCCAGCTCGCGCCCGAGCTCTTCGGCCCGCTCGATCAGCTCGCGGCCGATCGACAGCAGCACCGAATAGCGGTGCTCGAGCCCCTTGGCGT
The DNA here is from genome assembly GCA_033721835.1 of Halofilum sp. (in: g-proteobacteria). Lineage (GTDB taxonomy): Bacteria > Pseudomonadota > Gammaproteobacteria > XJ16 > Halofilaceae > Halofilum. The sequence continues at coordinate 26,597 of JAWWAE010000008.1, forward strand.
GCCATGCAGGCTGGGCCGCGCGGGCCGCCGCGATGGCCTCCCGGGTCTGTTCGGCGGAGGCCTGGGCGAAGGTGCCCAGCCGGTCGGAGAGGTCGGACGGGTTGAGGTTGTCGATGCTCGACTCGCCCTCGACCCATTCGCCATTGATCAGGTTGCGGTAGGTGCTCTCGGCCATGTCCCCTCCGGTGGCGCTGCCGGCCAACGCTAGGCCTCGACTGTGATAAAGTAAAATTAATTAATACAATGAATAGTTAAATTATATTAATGGAGCGATCGGATGCTGCCCGACGTGAAGATCCAGCAGTTGCGCTATTTCGTGCTCGTGGCCGAGACCAAGAGCTACCACGCGGCCGCGGAGCGGGCCGCCCGCACGCAGCCGGCCATCTCGCTGGCGATCCGCGAGCTGGAGCAGCGGCTCGGCCAGCCCCTGTTCGAGCGCGGCAACAAGACCGAGCTGACGCCCTTCGGCCAGGCCTGCCTGCCCCGCGCCCGGGCCCTGCTCGAGCACTTCACGCGCACGATCGAGGCGATGGCGCTGGCCGCGGACAGCCGCAGCGGCCGGGTGGCCGTCGCCAGCGTGCCCTCGTTCGCGACCCGCCTGCTGCCCGAGGTGCTCGAGCGGTTCACGCGCGATCATCCCGGCGTGCACATCACGGTCGAGGACGACACCGCCCTGCACGTGCGCGACCGGGTCCGCGAGGGCCGCGCCGACTTCGGCGTGGCCAGCCTGAGCCCGCCGGACGGCGACCTCGAGTTCGAGCCGCTGATGACCGACGTGATGGGCCTGGTCTGTCGCGAGGACCATCCGCTTGCGCGCGCCGACCGCCCCCTCACCTGGAGCGATCTCGCGGGTGAGACCCTGATCTTCAATGGGACCTGTCGCCTGCTCGACGGCACGCCGGCGCAGCACGTCATGGAAGGGGCCCAGTTCGCGGTCTCGAACATCATTTCGCTGAAGGCGATCCTGCGGGCGAACCTGGGGATCACCGCGCTGCCACGGCTGGCGCTGTCCGCAGACGACAGCCGCCTGTGCTTCGTGGCCCTCGGCGAGCCGCGGGTGGAGCGCGAGCTGGGGTTGATCACTCGCCGGCGGCGCACGCTGTCGCCCTCGGCGGAGGCCCTGCGCAACTGCATGCGCCGGGTGCTGGCCGAGAGCGGCGGCAACGGGATGAAGGAACCCGGCGCGGCCGTGGCCGACGACGGCTGACTGCAGAGGGCCCTCCGTCCCGACGGGCCCGGGGCCAGGCACGGTAGCGGGTGATATAATGGAAAGAATGTACCGTTGGCAGCGAAAACTGGTCGGTTGGCGGCGCCAGGGCCGCATCTGGGCGGAGCGCCATCCGCGCACGCTGCAGGCGCTCGAGCGCGTCGGCTGCCTGCGCTTCGAGCGCCCGGTGATCGCGCGGGGCGTCGCGGTCGGGTTGTTCGTTGCCCTCACCCCGACGGTCGGCTTCCAGACGCTGCTGATGCTGGCCTTCTGTGCGCTGTTGCGGGGCAACTTCCTGGCGGCCTTCGCCGTCTCCTGGATCAGCAACCCGCTGACCCTGGCGCCGCTGTATTTCGGCTATTACCTGCTCGGCCAGCGCGTGGTCGAACCGCTGATCAACCCGCTGGCCTTCTTCTCCGACGGGTCACTCCCGGTCGGCGCGCTCGGGGCGGTGTCCTTCACCCTGGGCAGCCTGCTGGTGGCCCTCCCGGCCGCGGCCGCCGGCTACCTTGCCTTCACCTGGCTCGGCCGGATCGCCGCCGCGCGGCGCTCCGCCTGAGCCCCGATGCCCGATCGCCGGAGCGACCGGACACCCGCCGCTGTGAGCAACGCGCGGCCCTGATGGACGCGACCGCACCCGAGACCGGCACGGTCAGCGTCGACCATGTGGCCGCCCAGCCGGGGCCACTGTGGGTGTTTGCCTACGGATCGCTCCTGTGGCGGCCGGGATTTCCGTATCGAACCCGGCGCAGGGCCCGGCTGCACGGCTATCATCGTGCCCTGCGCGTATGGTCGGTCCACCACCGTGGCACCGACCATCGGCCGGGC
>JAWWAE010000009.1:0-28086 GCA_033721835.1 Halofilum sp. (in: g-proteobacteria)
GCAACGCTTCTACGCAGTCCTGGTTCTGCTCGCGGTCGCGATCCTCGGTCTGGTCGGCTTCACGTTCACGGTCAGCGAGACCGAGCGGGCGCTGAAGCTCAAGCTCGGCGAGATCGTTCAGGCGGACTACGATCCCGGCCTCCACTTCAAGCTGCCGTTCGTCAACTCGGTGCGCAAGTTCGACTCGCGGATCCTGACCCTGGATGCGGCACCCGACCGAATCCTGACGATCGAGAAAAAGAACGTGATCGTCGACGCCTTCGTCAAGTGGAAGATCGTGGACACGGTCCGTTTCTTCAACTCGACCGGCGGCAACGAGCAGGTTGCCCGTGGGCGACTGCACGAGTTCATCAAGAACCAGTTGTACGATGAATTCGGCAAGCGGACCATCCAGGAGGTCGTGTCCGGCGAGCGCGCGCAGATCATGAACGCGGTGCAGAAGGTGGCGGACGCCAAGGCACAGGAGCTCGGCATCGACGTGGTCGATGTGCGCATCAAGAAGGTGGACCTGCCCGACAACGTCAGCCAGTCGGTGTTCCAGCGCATGGAGAAGGAGCGCAACGCGGTGGCGCAGGAGTTCCGCGCGCTTGGTCGCGAGGAGGCGCAGCGGATCCGGGCCGAGGCGCACCGCCGGGTCGAGGAGATCCTGGCCGAGGCCTATCGCGAGGCGCAGGAGATCCGCGGCGAGGGTGATGCGAAGGCGACCCGGATCTATGCCGACGCGTACAAGAAGGACGATGAGTTCTATGCCTTCTACCGCAGCCTGCTGGCCTACGAACGCTCGTTCCAGGGCGGTCGCGATGCGCTGGTGCTGGAGCCGGACTCGGAGTTCTTCGACTACTTCGACGACTCCGGGTCGGCGCAGTGAGGCCGGACCGCGCGCTTGATCGGCGGATCGGTCGGCCGCGTCCGACCGTCGGCTGAAGCAGCGTCATGTGGCAGGATCTGCTCGCGGCGCTCGCGCTCGTGCTCGTGATCGAGGGGCTGATGCCCTTCCTCAGCCCGGGCGCGTTCCGGCGCACCATGGCGCAGGTCAGTGCGATCCCGGATCGCAGCCTGCGCACCATCGGGCTGCTCAGCATGTCGGCCGGTATCGGCCTGCTGTATCTCGTTCGATGAGCCGCGATCCCGCCAGCGAAGACCGGGGCGGCCGCTGGCTGCTGCCGGAGGGCATCGAGGAGGCCCTGCCGGAGACGGCCTGGCGCCTCGAACGCCTGCGCCGACGCATCCTCGAGCTCTATGACCGCTGGGGCTACGACCTCGTCATCCCGCCACTGATCGAGTACACCGACTCGTTGCTGGTCGGGGTCGGGCACGACCTCGAACTGGATACCTTCAAGCTGGTCGACCAGCTTTCCGGTCGCACGATGGGACTGCGCGCGGACATGACCCCCCAGGTGGCCCGCATCGACGCGCACCGGCTCGGCCGCGAGGGCCCGGTGCGGCTGTGCTACCTGGGCGCGGTGGTGCACACCCGGCCGGGGCCCTTCGGCGGCAGCCGCAGCCCGCTGCAGCTCGGCGCCGAGCTGTACGGCCACCGCGGGCTGGAGGCCGACCTCGAGGTCCTGCAGCTGCTGCTGGCCACGCTCGACTGCGTCGAGCCACCGCAACCGCTGGTGCTCGACCTCGGGCACGTCGGCATCGTGCATGGCGTGGCCGCGGCGAGCGGGTTGGACGCCGCGGACGAGGCCGCCCTGTTCGAGGCGCTGCAGCGCAAGAGCACGCCCGACCTCGAGGCCCGGCTGGACGTGCTGGGCCTGCCGCCGGCCGTCGACGCCATGTGGCGGGCGCTGGCCGATCTCCACGGCGAGCGCGAGGTGATCGCGCGGGCGCGGCAGGAACTGGCCCCGGCGGGCGACGCGGTCGGTGACGCGCTCGATCACCTCGCCGGCCTGGCCGACGCGGTGGCCCGCGCCCGACCGGAGGTGCGGCTGCACTTCGACCTGGCCGAGGTGCGCGGCTATCACTACCACACGGGCGTCGTGTTCGCGGTCTACCTGCCGGGCGAGGGCGAGGAGATTGCCCGCGGCGGCCGTTACGACGGCATCGGCGCGGTGTTCGGCCGCGCCCGCCCGGCGACGGGCTTCAGCACCGATCTGCGGCGCCTGGCGGCGTTCTGCGCCGACGACGACACATGGCCGGGCGCGATCGCGGCGCCGACGAGCGACGACCCGGCGCTGGCGCAGCGGGTGGCGGAGCTGCGCACCGCCGGCGAGCGCGTGATCGCGATGCTGCCGGGGCAGGGGCCCGCCCCGGAGGCGCTCGGTTGCGACCGGCACCTGGTCGAGCGTGACGGCGACTGGTTCGTCGAGGAGCTCTGACCATGGGTCGCAATGTCGTCGTTCTCGGCGCCCAGTGGGGCGATGAAGGCAAGGGCAAGGTGGTGGACCTGCTGGCCGCCCAGGCCGGGGCAGTGGTGCGCTTCCAGGGCGGCCACAACGCCGGCCACACGCTGGTGATCGGCGGCCGCACCACGGTCCTGCACCTGATCCCGTCGGGGATCCTGCATGCCGGCGTGGAGTGCCTGATCGGCAACGGCGTCGTCCTCTCGCCCGAGGCGCTGTTCGAGGAGATCGACACGATCGAGCGGACCGGGATTGACGTCTGCGGCCGGCTGCAGGTGAGCGAGGCCTGCCCGCTGATCCTGCCGTTCCACGTCGCGCTCGACCACGCGCGCGAGAAGAAACGGGGCGCCGGTGCGATCGGTACCACGGGCCGCGGCATCGGCCCGGCCTACGAGGACAAGGTGTCGCGCCAGGGCGTGCGGGTGAACGACCTGTTCCAGCCGGAACGCTTTGCCGCCAAACTGGAGTCGCTGCTCGACTACCACAACTTCGCGCTCACGAAATACTTCGGGGTCGAGCCGGTCGATTATCAGCGCACGCTGGACGAGGCCCTGCAGGTCGGTGAGCGATTGCGGCCCCTGATCGCCGACGTCCCGGTGCGGCTGCGCGAGTTCCGGCGTGCCGGTGGCGACATCATGTTCGAGGGTGCGCAGGGCGCACTGCTCGACATCGATCATGGCACCTACCCGTTCGTGACGTCGTCGAACACGACCGCGGGTGGGGTCTCCAGCGGCAGCGGCGTCGGTCCGCTGCACCTCGACTACGTGCTCGGCATCACCAAGGCGTACACGACGCGCGTCGGCGGTGGCCCGTTCCCGACCGAGCTGACCGACGAGACCGGCGCCTACCTGGCGCGGGTGGGCAACGAGTTCGGGGCCACCACGGGCCGGCCGCGGCGCTGTGGCTGGTTCGACGCGGTCGCGCTGCGGCGGGTGGTCGAGGTCAACAGCCTCTCGGGCCTGTGCCTGACCAAGCTGGACGTGCTCGACGGCCTGCCGAGCCTGAAGATCTGCACCGGCTACCGCTGCAACGGCGAGGCGCTGCAGGACATCCCGGTGGGCGCGGATTCACTCGCCTGCTGCGAGCCCGTGTACGAGGAACTGCCCGGCTGGCAGTCGTCGACCGTCGGCGCGCGCAGCGTGGAGGAGCTGCCCGCGAACGCGCGCGCCTACCTGCGGCGGATCGAGGAACTCGCCGAGGTACCGATCGACATGATCTCGACCGGCGCCGAGCGGGACGCCAACATCATCCTGCGCCACCCGTTCGAGTGAACGCCGCTGGTGATCGGATCCCGGAGAGAGGATGATGCCCCGCGTCGGGGCATGGTGCCGAGGAGAGGACTTGAACCTCCACGGGGTTTCCCCCACTAGCACCTGAAGCTAGCGCGTCTACCAATTCCGCCACCTCGGCCCGGTGGTGGCTTCGGGCCGGACCCGAAGGAGCCGAGAATTTACAGAGCGTGCCATCCGCTGTCAACGCGGGTCGGTCGCACGCACCGGAATGCAGAAGGAGCAAGTCCCCACATGGCAAGACGCAGATCCCGCCTCCCGGCGAGCGACCCGCACGCGGCGCGCGAGGCCCGCAAATACGAGCGCCCGATCGCCAGCCGCGACTACATCCTCGGCCTCCTGCATGACCGCGGCGAGCCGATGTCCTACGAGGAGATCGCCGCGGAACTCGGGCTCGACGACGACGAGCTGCGCGAGGCCCTGCGGCGGCGGCTGGTGGCGATGGTGCGCGACGGCCAGGTACTGCTCAACCGGCGCGAGGGCTACGTCCCGGTCGACTCGCAGAACCTGGTCCGCGGCCGCGTGATCGCTCATCCCGACGGCTTCGGCTTCGTGGTCGCCGATGAGGGCGGCGAGGACATCTTCCTGGGTGCGCGCGAGATGCGCGCGCTGCTGCACGGCGACCGCGTGGTCGTGCGCGTCACCGGGCTCGACCGGCGCGGGCGCCGCGAGGGGGCGCTGGCCGAGGTGCTCGAGCGCGCGAATCAGACGGTCGTCGGACGCATCCAGTCCGACGCCGGGGTGCACATCCTGGTGCCCGACAACAAGCGCATGCACCAGGACATCCTGATCCCCTCCGAGCATATCGACGGCGCGGCCCACGGCCAGATCGCGGTGGCCGAGATCCTCGAGCAGCCGACCCACCGGCGCCAGCCGGTCGGCCGCGTGCGCGAGGTGCTGGGCGACCGCCTGCAGCCGGGCATGGAGGTCGACATCGCGCTCAACTCGCACGGCATCCCGCACGAGTGGCCGGGCGAGGTGGAGGCGGCGGCGGCCGCACTCGGTACCGAGGTGCGCGAGGCGCACAAGGAAGGCCGCAAGGACCTGAGGTCATTGCCGCTGGTCACGATCGACGGCGAGGACGCGCGCGACTTCGACGATGCGGTCTTCTGCGAGCGCCGTGGCGACCACTGGCGGCTGATCGTCGCCATCGCCGACGTCAGCAGCTATGTCGAGCCGGACAGCGCGCTCGACCGCGAGGCCGGGCGGCGCGGCACCTCGGTGTATTTCCCCGGTCGAGTGGTGCCGATGCTGCCCGAGGCCTTGTCGAACGGTCTGTGCTCACTGAACCCGCAGGTCGACCGCCTGTGCCTCGCCTGCGAGATGCAGATCGACGACCGCGGCGCGATTCGCCGCAGTCGCTTCTTCGAGGCGGTGATGCGCAGCCACGCGCGGCTGACCTACACCGAGGTCGCGGCCATGCTGGTCGAGCGAGACCGCAGGGCGCGCGACCGGCACGCGTCGCTGGTGCCACACCTGGAATCGCTGCACGGGCTGTTCAAGGTTCTGCACAAGGCGCGCCGCAGGCGCGGGGCGATCGATTTCGATACGGTCGAGGCGCAGATCCGGTTCGATGCCGATGGCCGCGTTCACACCATCGAGCCGGTGGAGCGCAACGATGCCCACCGGCTGATCGAGGAATGCATGATCGCCGCCAACGTGGCGGCCGCCCGCTACCTGTACAAGCAGCGGATGCCGGCCCTGTATCGCGTGCACCCGGGCCCGCCGGCCGACCGGCTGGAGGACGTGCGTACCTTCCTCGCCGAGCGTGGGCTGAGCCTCGGCGGCGGCGACGACCCGCGGCCGGAACATTTCGCGGCGACCCTGCGGGCGGCGGGCGAGCGCGCGGATGCGCACCTGATCCAGACGGTCATGCTGCGCTCGATGGAGCGGGCGGTGTACCAGCCCGAGTGCTCCGGTCACTTCGGGCTCGCGCTCGAGCACTACGCGCATTTCACCTCGCCGATCCGGCGCTATCCCGACCTGCTGGTGCACCGCGCGATCCGCCATCGCATCCGTGGCGGCAAGCCGCAGGAATACGATTACGACCACGGCGACATGGTCCGGATCGGCGACCACTGTTCGATGACGGAGCGGCGCGCCGACGAGGCGACCCGCGACGTCGAGACCGTGTTCAAGTGCGAGTACATGCAGGACCATGTCGGTTCGGAGTTCGACGGCATCATCACCGGCGTGACCTCGTTCGGCGTGTTCGTCGTGCTCGAAGGCATGTACGCCGAGGGGCTGGTGCACATCACCTCGCTCGATCGCGACTACTACCGCTTTGACCCGGTCGGCCACTGCCTGGTCGGCGAACGCTCGGGTCGGGTCTACCGGCTGGGCGATTCGCTGCGCGTGCGCGTCGTGCGGGTCGACATCGACGACCGCAAGATCGATTTCGATCCGGTCTCGGAACCGGTCTCGCCGCTGGGTCCGTCGCGGAAGAAGAAGGCCAGCGGCCAGTCCGCCTCGAAGAAGCGCGGCGCGAAGAAGAAGGCCGGTAAAAAGGCGGGTAGCAAGAAGGTGGCCGCGAAGAAGCGGGGCGCAAAGAAACACGCCGCAAAGAAGCACGGGGCGAAGAAGAAGGCCAGCGCTCGTGGCCGCGGCGGCCGTTCGCGGACGCGGCGGCGCGGCTGAACGGGGAGGCCATGGCCGCGGAGACGCGCTGGATCGGCGGCATCAACCCGGTGGAGACGGCGCTCACCGCGGGCCCCGGGCATGTGCGCCGGCTCCTGGTCGACCGGCGCCGCCGCGACGCCCGCATGCGACGACTGCTCGACCGGGCCGGCCGCTCCGGCATCGCGGTCGAACGGGTGGACGCCGCACGGCTGGACGGCTGCGTCGGTGATGGCCGCCACCAGGGGGTCTGTGCGGAGATCGCCGGGCGCGGCGCGCTCGACGAGCGGGCATTGCAGGAACTGGTGGCGGGCCTCGAGCGACCGCCGTTCCTGCTGGCGCTGGACCGGGTGCAGGACCCGCACAACCTCGGCGCCTGCCTGCGCAGCGCCGCCGCCGCCGGTTGCGACGCGGTGATCGTCCCGCGCGACCGCGCGGCCCGCCTCACGCCCGCGGTCGAGCGCGCCGCCGCCGGCGCCACCGCACTGGTGCCGCTGGCCGCGGTGACCAACCTCGGGCGCACGCTCGAGTGGCTGCAGGCCCATGGCTGCTGGGCCGTCGGCGCCGCCGGCGATGCCGAGGCGGGCCTCCACGAGACCGACCTGACCGGCGGCCTGGTGCTGGTCGCCGGCGGCGAGGAAGGCGGCCTCCGCGCCCGCACCCGCAAGCTCTGCGACCGCCTGGTCGCGATCCCGCTCGCCCCCGGTGTCGAGAGCCTCAACGTCTCGGTCGCCGTCGGCGTCTGCCTGTTCGAGGCCGTGCGCCAGCGGGCGGGCAAGGGGCAGGTGAACCGCGAATGAACGCGAATCAACGCGAATTGGGCCCTGCCCGCCGGCGGGCCGGTCGGAGCTTCGCTTGCCGCTGATCGCCAGCGGAAGGGAAATGGCGAGAACCAGGAAATGGACAAGAGATGGGCTGAGAATCGCGGTTGCCGGCAGGCGGCTATCTGCCGCCAATCCGGCACCCATTTTTTGTCCATTTTTGGTTTCATTTTTTGGTTATCTCCGGCCTGCGGTCGGCAGCTCGGGCCCAGCGCAGCTCTGACACGCGAATTCGCCTGGCGCGCCGATATTCGCGTTCATTCGCGTTCATTCGCGGTTCCCGAACCCCCACCCGGCGGCGGTTGCATCGGGCGGGGGCAGGGCGTACACTGCGCCGCTTCCCGTGGCCCGGTCACGGGCATAACTCCTTGCCGCACCGGCATTTCCGGGCGGCCGAACCCGAAAGGAGACAACCTTGCGACACTACGAAGTGGTCTTCCTGGTCCACCCGGACCAGAGTGAACAGGTTCCCGCCATGATCGAGCGCTACCGCGCGATCATCGAGGACTCCGGCGGCAAGATTCACCGGCTCGAGGACTGGGGCCGCCGCCAGCTCGCCTATTCGATCAACAAGGTCCACAAGGCGCACTACGCGCTGATGAACGTCGAGTGCGACCAGGCCACGCGCGACGAGCTCGTGAGCGCCTTCCGCTTCAACGACGCGGTCCTGCGGCACATGGTGTTCTCGCGCCCGCACGCGGTCACCGAGCCGTCGCCGCTGTCGAAGAAGGAAGACAAGCGCGACGACAAGCGTGCCGCCCGCCAGGCCCAGCCGGCCGGCGAGTCCGCCGCCGGTGGCGGCGAGACCGCGTCCGCCTGACGCGCACCGCGACCGACCGATCGAAACTCAGGGGGAACTCTCCAATGGCCCGATTCTTTCGCCGCCGCAAGTATTGCCGGTTCACCGCCGAGGGCGTGACCGAGATCGATTACAAGGACATCGAGACGCTGAAGAACTATGTCACCGAGACCGGCAAGATCGTCCCGAGCCGGATCACGGGGACCAATGCGCGTTACCAGCGGCAGTTGTCCCGGGCGATCAAGCGTGCCCGCTACCTGGCGCTGATGCCCTACACCGACAGCCACCAGTAGGCCTGGTGCGCGGAGCCCGTGGCCCATGGCCGCGGGCCCGTCCGCGTTGCCCATGAAGGCGTTCGCCGCATTCATACTGCGTGGCCCGGGGCAGGCGGCGTCGGTGGCCTGTGCCACCCTGCTGCTCGCCTCCGTGATGCCGCTGCCGCCACTGGCCTGGCTCAGCGCCGGCGTGCTGGCACTGGTCATGCTGCAGCTCGGGCCGGTTGGCTATGCCCTTGCCACCGGCGTCGGCGTGCTGGCGCTGACGGCGGCGGGCTGGCTGGTCCTGGGGCACGGACTGATCGTCGCCGGCGTGGCGCTCGCGGCGTGGTTGCCGGCGGGGCTGATCGCCCTGGTGCTGCACCGCCGCGCGCGGCTGGATGACACGCTGCTGGCCGCCTGCGCGCTCGGCTGGCTGCTGGTGATCGGTTTCCACGTGGTGCTGGACGCCCCGACCGAGTGGTGGCGCGCGGCACTGCTGGAGTACATGCCGCCCGAACGCATCGAGGCGGAGCTCGGCGTTTCGGCGGCGCGCATGCGCGAGTTCATCGAGCGTGGCGCGCCCCTGATGACCGGGATGCTCGGTGCCTCGGTGGTGCTCGGCAGCATCTGCAGCGTGCTGCTGGCGCGCTGGCTGCAGGCAGGCCTGTACCACCCCGGGGCGTTCGGCGCGGAGTTCCGCGGCCTGCGCCTGGGGCGCGTGGCGGCCACGATCCTGGCGGTCCTGTGCGGGCTCGCGCTGGCACTGCCGCTGCCGCTGCTCGACGGCCTCACGTTCGTGGCGCTGGCGGTATACCTGTTCCAGGGGCTGGCCGTGGCGCACGGCGTGGTCGCGGGCCGACAGATGGGCGTCGCCTGGCTGGTCGGGCTGTATGTGCTCGGGCTGCTGGCGCTGCCGCAGATGGTGCTGGCGCTGGCGCTGGTAGGGGTGGCCGACGCGTGGCTGGATTTCCGTGCCCGCACGCAGGCGGGCTGACGGGACACGAGATGACGGGCGCCGTGCCGCCCGGGAGGAGACAGTAAGATGCAGGTCATTCTGGTAGAGAACGTCGACAACCTCGGCAAGCTCGGCGACGTGGTCCAGGTCAAGTCGGGCTACGCGCGCAACTTCCTGCTGCCGAAGGGCGTGGCGCGCATGGCCACGCCGGAGAACATCAAGGCGATCGAGGCGCAGCGTGCCGAGCTCGAGCGGGAAGAGGCGGCGCGTGCCGAGGCGGCGGAGCAGCGCTACGAGGCGCTGAACGGCCACCGGGTCACGATCCAGGCCAAGGTCGGGCCGGAGGAGCGGCTGTTCGGTTCGGTCAGCGCCGGCGACATCGTCGACGCGCTGGCGGCGGACGGCCTCGAGGCCGAGAAGCGCGAGATCCGGCTGCCGGAGGGCCCGCTGCGGACCGTGGGCGAGTTCGAGATCGACGTGCACCTGCACGGCGACCTGAACGCGACCATCACCGTGGTGATCGAGCCGGAGGAATAGCCCGGCAGGCGACCGCGACCGGATCCCGGGCTCGGCTCGGGACCGGCCAGGGTCTATAATCAGCCCGGTGGCACCCGGTCCCCAGCGGGTGCCGCCGCTGCCCGGGGCCGAACGCATGTCCGATACCGCGTCCACGTTCGATACGGAGCACGTCACCCCGTCGCCACGGGTCCCCCCACATTCGATCGAGGCGGAGCAGTCCGTGCTCGGCGGCCTGATGCTGTCCGACGAGGCCTGGGACCGGGTCGCAGACCGGGTTGCGGAAGAGGACTTCTACCGGCGCGAACACCGGCTGCTGTTCCGCGCGATTGGCGAGCTCGCCGACCGCGACGAGCCACGCGACGTGGTCACCGTGTCCGAGTGGTTGAGCCGCCACGACGAGCTCGACAATGTCGGCAACCTGGCCTACCTGGGCCAGCTCGCGCAGGAGACCCCGAGCGCGGCCAACATCGTTGCCTACGCCGACATCGTGCGCGAACGCTCGGTCGTGCGGCAGTTGATCGCGGTCGGCAACGACATCGCGCGCGCCGCCTACGAGCCACAGGGTCGGGACAGCAAGGATCTGCTCGACTACTCCGAGCAGCAGGTGTTCGCGATCGCCGACCGCGGCAACCGGACCCGGCGCGGTTTCCGGCCGATCCGCAACGTGCTCGGCGAGGCGATCGACCATCTCGACACGTTGTTCAACAGCGACACGCACATCACCGGCCTGGCCACCGGCTTCAACGACTTCGACGACCTCACCGCAGGCCTGCAGCGCTCGGACCTGATCATCGTGGCGGGGCGCCCGTCGATGGGCAAGACCAGCTTCGCGATGAACGTCGCGGAGAACGTGGCCCTCACCCAGCAGGAACCGGTGGCCGTGTTCAGCATGGAGATGCCGGCCGGGCAGATCGCCACCCGCATGATCGCCTCGCTCGGGCGGGTGGACATGAAGCGGCTGCGTTCCGGGCGGCTGGAGGACGACGACTGGCCGCGCATCCATTCCGCGGTCTCGTTGCTGACCCAGCAGTCGAAGCTGTTCATCGACGACACGCCGGGCCTGACGCCGTCGGAGCTGCGCGCGCGGGCCCGCCGGCTGAAGCGCGAGCACGGGCTGTCGCTGATCCTGGTCGACTACATCCAGCTGATGCAGGTCGGCGGCACGGTCGAGAACCGGGCCACCGAGATCTCCGAGATCTCGCGCTCGCTCAAGGGCCTGGCGAAGGAGCTGGACGTGCCGATCGTGGTCCTGTCGCAGCTCAACCGCTCGCTGGAACAGCGGACCGACAAGCGCCCGGTGATGTCCGACCTGCGCGAATCCGGTGCCATCGAGCAGGACGCCGACGTGATCGTGTTCATCTACCGCGACGAGGTCTACGACGAGGACAGCCCGCACAAGGGCACGGCCGAGATCCTCGTGCGCAAGCAGCGCAACGGCCCCACCGGCACCGTCCACCTGACCTTCCTCGGCCAGTACACGCGGTTCGAGAACTTCACCCCGGAAGTCTACGGCGCGGATTGATGCTGCGGACGCCGGTCGCCCGCCTGGACGCCGGCGCCCTGCGCCACAACCTCGCGCGCGCCCGCGCCGCCGCGCCCGGCTGCCCCGTTTTCACCGCGATCAAGGCCGAGGGCTATGGCCATGGCCTGCTGTGGTGCGCGGCCGCATTGGCGGCCGATTGCGAGGGCTTCGCCGTGGCCGCGGTCGGCGAGGGCGTTGCGCTGCGCGACGCCGGCTTCCGCGAGCACCGCATCTGCATCCTCAACGGGCCGGTCGATGCGGACGACCTGCGGGCCTGCGCCGCCCACGCGCTCGAGCCGCTCATCCACCAGCCATGGCAGGCCGAGGCGCTGGCCGAGGGTCGCCTCGAGGGGCCGCTGTCGGTATGGCTGAAGATCGATTCCGGGATGGGGCGCATGGGGGTGCCGGCGCGCGCGGCGGCCGACTGGCACCGGCGGCTGGCGGCCTGTGCCGACGTCGCGGCCCCGGTCGGGCTGATGACCCACCTCGCCTGTGCCGACGACCGCACGGACGGGTTCACCGAGCGGCAGCTCGATTGCTTCGAGGCCGCGATCGAGGGCTGTGCGGGACCGCGGAGCGCGGCCAATTCCGCCGGCGTCCTCGGCTGGCCGCGCAGTCACTGCGACTGGATCCGACCCGGCATCATGCTCTATGGCTGCTCGCCCTTCGTCGATGGGGCCGAGTCGGCGCTGGACCTGCGACCCGTGATGACGCTGTCGACCCGACTGATCGCGATCAACCATCTCGAGGCGGGCAGCTCGATCGGTTACGGCCGCGGCTGGACCTGCCCCGACGACATGCCGGTCGGCGTCGCCGCGATCGGCTACGGCGACGGCTACCCGCGCCATGCCCGCAACGGCACGCCGGTGCTGGTGGCCGGCCAACGGGTGCCGATGGTGGGGCGCGTGTCGATGGACAAGATCACGCTGGACCTGCGCTCGCTGCCCGAGGCACGGGTTGGCGACGAGGTCGTGCTCTGGGGCGAGGGCCTGCCGATCGAGGAGATCGCCGAGGCCGCCGCCACGATCGGCTACGAATTGCTCTGCGGCGTCCACGGCCGGGTGCCCATGCACGAGGCAGGGCGGTGAATCAGTTCCTTTTTCGCCTGCAATAAGCCGTGTATATTGCCGAAATTCCGGCGTTTTTCGACAGGAGTTCGACCATGACACGATTCCGCGCGACCCCCCTCGGCCTGGTCCTGGTCGCGCTGGCACTGCTCTCGGGCTGTGCCGGCGAGCGCGCGCTCTACCGGGGCGACCCCGAGCACAGCGGACGCTACCTCGGTACGGGCGTGCTGGAGGCGAAGTCGCCGGTCTGGGAACGGTCGCTCGGCGCCAAGACTTACGCGCCGCCGCTGGTCAGCTCGAGCCACGTGTTCATCGGCGACAATGATGGCGTGATGCACGCGTTGTCGCTCGAGGATGGCAGCCCGCAATGGGAGGTGAGCACCGACGGCAACATCGAGGCCGCACCGGCACTGGCCGACGGGGTGCTGTACTTCGGCAGCTGGGACGGCGAGGTGCGCGCGATCGAGGTCGACAGCGGACGCGAGCGCTGGTCCTTCGTGACCGGCGGCCGCGTGTACTCGGCGCCGACGGTGGTCGGCGACCGCCTGTACGTCGGCAGTGGCGATGGCAACCTGTATGCGCTGAATCGCAAGACCGGCGAGCAGATCTGGCAGTTCGAGACCGGTGACGGCGTCTACTCGTCGCCCGCCGTGGTCGCCGGCCTGATCGTGTTCGGCAGCCTCGACGGCAATGTCTATGCGGTGAGCGCGGGCAACGGCGAGGAGCAGTGGCGCTTCGCCACCGGCAAGCGGGTGTTCGCGTCGCCGGCGGCCGATCCGCGCGCGGTGGCCATCGGCAGCTACGATGCCACCATGTATCTGCTCGATACCGGCAGCGGGACGGAGCTGTGGCGCTTCCGCACCGGCAACCGCATCTACGCCTCGGCCGCGCTGGTGCCCGAGAGCGTGATCTTCGCCAGCACCGACGGCTACCTGTTCTCGGTGGCGCGCACCACCGGCGTGAAGAACTGGGAATTCCGCACCGGCGACAAGATCTACTCGTCGCCGGCGGTGACGCCGGAGACGGTCTACATCGGCGGCACCGATGGCTACCTGTATGCGCTCGACCGCACCAATGGCGAGCAGCGCTGGCGCCACGAGCTGGGCGACCGCATCTTCGCCGGCCCGGTGGTGCAGGGGAGCCGGGTGGTGGTCGTCACCGAGTCGGGCACGGTGACCGCGCTGGAATAACCCCCGCATTGGAATTCCACACCGGATCGCAGGTGCGGGCCATGGTCGCTCCTGCCGCATCCGTTGGTGTCGGCCTGCAACTTGCCGGAGTTCGGATCCGTTGACGTGCGGTATCCGGCGGCAGGATATGCCCTTCCGGGCCTTTGCCGCGCCCCGCCCGCCGCGAGAAGCACAGGGCAGCCGGGTTCGGGCTGTGCCCGGACCCGGGCGCGGCAACCAGCGCCATGTTCTTTGGGTACTTTTTTGCGCCAAGAAAGTACCTCGCTCGGCGCAGGCCGAGCGAAAGCCCTCATCGTGGATGTAACCGACTCGCCGACGGCGAGCGATTCGCCCGCAGTGGGCACAACTGCCGCAGGCTGTCCGGCTGAAGCCGGACCCACAAGGTCCTCGGCCAGTGTTTGTTCGCGTGAAGTCCGACCGGCCGTGATGCCCGGTGCGGCAAAGGCGTGAAAGACCTGATTCCGTTGCGGACGGCTCAATCGTCGACTGTGACCGTTGCCTCCGCCCACAACGGCCGCCGGCACAAGCCCTCGTAGCGGCACCAGCGGCACAGCCGGTTGCTCCAGGCCGGCAGTGGTGCGCCGGCCGCGAGCTGTTGCCAGACGCGCAGCAGTCGCTGCTCCACCCGGGCCGCCAGCTGCGCCAGTTCGTCGCCGGCGAGCGCGATCTCGCGGCAGTCGCCGCGCTCGATCCGGAGGTAGGCCACCGAGCGGACGTCATCCAGCAGCAGCGCGTAGCCGGCCAGCTGGACATCCTCGCCGGCCTCCATGTCGGCACGCGAGGCCACCGCCCCGGTCTTGTAATCGGTGATGGCGCGGCCGCCCTCGTGGCGTCGATCGATGCGGTCGAGGCGGCCGCGGAGCACCGGGCCCGGTTCCAGCGCCCGTTCGACCTGGGCCTCGCCGCGCTCGAACGCGTGTGCCCGGGCATGGGCGATGGCCCAGTCGATCAGTTCCGGTACCAGCGAACTGGCGCGGCGATGCCAGGCGCGATGGGCGAAGCGGTTTGCGACGTCATCGGCGAAGGCCGC
This sequence comes from Halofilum sp. (in: g-proteobacteria), assembly GCA_033721835.1. Classification (GTDB taxonomy): domain Bacteria; phylum Pseudomonadota; class Gammaproteobacteria; order XJ16; family Halofilaceae; genus Halofilum. The sequence goes on from JAWWAE010000009.1 coordinate 14,411, forward strand.
GTCGACCAGGCGCTGCAGGTGTGCCACTGCCTGCTCGCGGCGGCCCGCGTCGAGCGGACCCGACCACGGCCCGGGCAGGCCCGCGACCGGCTGCCAGAAGGCCTCCAGCGCCCGGTGCAGGCGTTCGCCATAGTCGGACTTGGCCAGTTCCTCGCGGACCTCCTCCAGCGGCTCCAGCCCCAGCACGCTGCCGGCGAAGAAACGGTAGGGGCAGGCGACCAGGTCGCCGTGCCGGCTGACGGACAGCCTTGGTGGCAGCCGCTCGGCCGCTGCGGCCGGGGCGGGGCGCGCGGTGGGCGCCGGCAGCGGCGCGCGGTGCGCGCAGTCGAAGGCGCGGGTGCGGGCGACCAGGTCCGGGTCGGCCAGCGAGTCGCCGAAGGCCAGCCGATGAAAGCTCAGCAGCGCCTCCAGCCACGGGCTGGGGGCGACCGGCTCGCCGTCACGCTCGCGCGCATGGGTGAACACGACCTCCCGGCCGCTGCCCAGGGCACGGCGGAAGCGGTACAGCCCGCGCCGCCAGCGGTCGTCCCAGGTCCCGAGCCCGAGCTCGGCGCGGACGCCGTCATTGAAGAACGGCGCCCCGCCCGGCGATCCGGGCAGGTGCTCGGCGTCGAGCCCGGCCAGCAGCAGGCAGTCGGCCGGGGTGTCGGCGGCACGGGCCAAGTCGACCAGGGCCACGCGCGTGTCCGCGGAGGGCGGGGTGAACGGCTCCTGTTCCAGCGCGCGTCCGGCCCAGGTCCGGAAGTCGCGCCACTGCAGCCGACCATGGGCGCTCGCGGCCGCCGCCTGCAGGCGCGCCAGCACGGCCAGCACCCGCTGCCCGGCCGCGTCGGCGGCCAGGGTGGTGTCGAGCCCGAGGGCCTGCAGCGAGCGGGCCAGGGCCTCGACGTGCGCGGCGGGGCGGGCCGCGCGGCCGTCGGCACGGCGCCGCAGCGGGCCGGCCGCGCGGTCGAGGGTGCGCAGCAGGACCTCGACATCGGCGCGCTGGGCCCGCGACCAGCGGCCGAGTCTGCGGCTGCGCGAGCGCAGCGCGGCGCGGTAGGCGGCGATGGTGCGCGGCACGTTCTCGTGGCGCACCAGGTCGCGCTCGAAGTGGTGCACGGCCGAGTCGAAGCGGTCGCGGTCGCCTCCGAACCAGCCCGCCTCGCGCAGGAATGGCGACTGCAGGACGTCCAGCAGCGGGCGGTGATCGAAGTCCTGTTCGATGCACTCGAGCCAGCGTTCGACCACCGCGGCCGCGCGGGTGGTCGAGGTGGCCCAGCCGCCCTGGTCCGACAGCCACAGGTCGAAGCGCTCGAGCAGGGCCCGCACCCGCCGTGCCAGGCGCCGGTTCTCGGTGGCGATGACCACCCGCTCGCCGGGGTGCGCGGCCAGGTGTTCGACTGCGGCCAATGCGACGGCGCGGGCCTCGTCCTCCGCGCTGACCGCGGCGGCATGCCGCCAGCGGCCGGCGACCGGGCTGGCGCCCGCATGGGCGGCGGCGCGATCGGCCAGCGGCGCGGCCGCCGGGTCGCCGTCGAGCGCGGCGTCGATCCAGGCGTCGTCGCCGGCGGGCGCGGGCGGCGCCGGCAGGCCCAGCGACTCGGTCAGCCCGGCCAGCGGCCGCGCGCTGGCGAAGCCCCCATTGCCGCGCAGCAGCACCGCCGCCCGGTCGGCCGCGAGCAGTGCGCGCAGCAGGCCGGCCACGGCCGGGCCCGGGGTCTCGGGCTGGAGCAGCAGCAGGTATTCGTCGGGCCCCAGCTCGGCGATGGCGCGGCGCCAGCGCTCGGCATCGGCGCCGGCCGGGTCGCGCTCGCCCTGGCCGTCGAGTTGGCGACGCCAGGCCTGCCACAGCGTGTGGACGATCTCGGCCTCGCGCGACAGCGGGCCGTCGAGCCGTGCCGGCGTACCGTAGGCCTCGCGCAGGCGCGTGCGGAAGCCATCGAGGTCCTGGGCGAGCGACCGGTCCGCGCGGCCCAGCTCGTCGAACAGCCCGAGCAGGCTCTCGGCGAGCTGCCAGCGGCTGTCGTCCCGCGCCAGATGCGAGGCGCTCGTCGCCAGCGCCTCGTGGACCAGCAGCTCGCAGGCCTCGCGCGACAGCGGCGGTGGCGCGTCGCCCAGGCGCCGTGCGGGCCAGTGCGCGAGCGGGACCAGCGCCGGGCCGAGCAGGGCCCCGTGGCCGCGCGCGGCGGCCGCCGCCTGCAGCGCCTCGCGCAGGGGCCGCAGCAACGCGGCGGTGGGCACCAGCACGGTCAGGCGGGTGAGATCGGGCAGCGAATCCGCGAACCGCTCGGCGGCCCACTCCGCGGCCTGCCGGGTCAGCGTCTCATGGTGGGGCAGGTACACGCCGGGCGCGGTCGCCAGCGGCGGCCGTCACTCCTCGAGGTACTGCAGCTTGTCCTTCACGTCTTCCCATTCCTTGGCGTCCTCCGGCGGTTCCTTCATGGCGGTGATCACCGGCCACTTCTGCGCCAGTCGCTCGTTCAGCTCCAGGAAGTGTTCCTGGCCCTCGGGCAGCTCGTCCTCGGAGTAGATCGCATCGACCGGGCACTCCGGCTCGCACAGGGTGCAGTCGATGCATTCCTCGGGATCGATCGCCAGGAAGTTCGGGCCTTCGTGGAAACAGTCGACCGGGCACACCTCCACACAGTCGGTGTACTTGCACTTGATGCAGCTTTCGGTCACCACGTAGGTCATCGAGTCGATCTCCGGGGTTTTGGCGGCCGCGACCCTGGCAACTGACCGGCGCGGCGGGCAAACACGGGGCGCCGGGCGCCCGGACCGGGCATCGGCAGGCACGCCCGGGCGCGGCGCAGCGGGTGGCGCGCCGCCGGGTGGCCTTGCCGGGGTCGGTGACAGTATTATGCGGCCTCTGCGCGGCTCACACCAGATGGGCCCGACTCCATCCCGGCACGGAACCGAGTTCATGGCCCCGGTAACAAAGTTCGTCTTCCCCGTTGCGGGCATGGGGACGCGGTTCCTGCCCGCGACCAAGGCCAACCCGAAGGAGATGCTGCCGGTGGTCGACAAGCCGCTGGTGCAGTATGCCGCGGAGGAGGCGGTTGCCGCCGGTGCCGAGGTGCTGGTGTTCATCACCGGCCGCGCGAAGCGGGCAATCCCGGATCACTTCGACAAGGCCTACGAGCTCGAGGCGGAGCTCGAGGCCAAGGGCAAGCACGAGATGCTGCGGGTGGTCCGCAACGTGCTCCCGAAGGGCGTCGACTGCGTCTACCTGCGCCAGCCGCAGGCCCTCGGGCTCGGCCATGCGGTACTGTGCGCCCGGCCGGTGATCGGCGAGGAGCCGTTCGGAGTGATCCTGGCCGACGACCTCATCCGCAGCGAGGGGCCACCGGCGATGGCGCAGATGGTGGAGGTCCACCGCGAGCATCAGGCGTCGGTGCTCGGCGTGGAGCGGGTGCCGAAGGACGCGACCCATCGCTACGGCGTGGTCGACAGCGAGACCGTCGCGGAGGGGCTGTCGCGGCTGCGCGGGATCGTGGAGAAGCCCGATCCGGGCTCGGCCCCGTCCAACCTCGCGGTCGTCGGCCGTTACATCCTCACCCCGCGGATCTTCGAACTGTTGCGGACCCAGGGGCGCGGCGCCGGCGGCGAGATCCAGCTGACCGATGCCATCGCCCGGTTGCTGGAGGAGGAGCCGGTGCTGGCGTGGGAATTCGAGGGCCGGCGCTTCGACTGCGGCGACAAGCTGGGCTACCTGCAGGCGACGGTGGAGTATGCCCTCGGGCACCCCGACCTGCGCGACGACTTCGCGGCGTACCTGTCGGGTCTGGACGTCTCGGCCGTACGCTGAACCCGTTTCCGGAACACGAGAGGCAAGACATGCAATACCTGCACACCATGCTGCGTATCAGCGACATCGACGAGTCGCTGGATTTCTTCTGCAACAAGCTGGGCCTGGCCGAGACCAATCGGATCGAAAGCGAGCAGGGCCGGTTCACGCTCATCTTCCTGGCCGCGCCGGACGACCTGGAGCGCGCGAAGCAGGACAAGGCGCCGCTGGTCGAGTTGACCTGGAACTGGGACCCGGAGGAACTGGATGGCGGGCGCAACTTCGGCCACCTGGCCTACCGCGTCGACGACATCTATGCGACCTGCCAGTCGCTGATGGACCAGGGCGTGACCATCAACCGGCCGCCGCGGGACGGTCGCATGGCCTTCGTGCGCTCTCCCGACGGCCACTCGGTCGAACTGCTGCAGCGTGGCGACGCCCAGGCGCCGAAGGAGCCGTGGGCGTCGATGGAGAACACCGGCACCTGGTAGCGCGGTGCCCGGCGGGCGGCACGGCGGCAGCGGCCGGGTCCAGCGGCCGATTCTCGCCTCGCCCTGGCGGTGCGTGGGCGCTGGCCGTGAACGATTCTTGCCGACCGATGGTCTATAGTCGGTAATGCAGGGGCCGCCGGGGGCCGAGCCATGCAAGGCAGTCACGCCAGCGACGCGGAACTGGTCACCGAGGCCGCCGCGGCGCTCGACACCTCCGAGATCGCGATCTTCCGCCGTGCGTGGAGTCACTGGTACGGCGCTGCGCCGGAGGAGGCACGGATCGAGCGTCCGTTCATCGTCTACATGTTCGGCGGCCGCGCCCCGACCTGGGTGCGCGATTACGCCCGCCGGGTCGTCAGCGACAACCGCAGCGGGCCGATCGAGCCCAGTGCCTGGGGTTTCCGCTCCGCCTACGTGCGCAATCCGGTCCTGGGCTACGGGCTGGCGGTGTTGACGGTCGTGGTGGTGATTGCGCTGGTGGTCGCCGCCGACATCTCCGCGCAGTACATCGCCGGCATCGAGGGCTGCCTGACGCCCCCCTGCTACGAGCAGAACCCGAGCCCGCCGCCGCCTCCCTGAGCCGAGCACCATTTCGGGCCGCGGTCAGGGCCACGGCGACCGGGGGCGGCGTCATGCCCGCGGCCGCGCCCGTCCGTCCGCGGCCGTTTGCCAAGTCCTGCCCCCGTGCCTATAGTCGAGGCAGCCGAGACAGGTACCGGCCGGGCGCCGCCCGCGGGGCCCGCCGCCGGGGGGAGCGGCCCGCATGCGGATCAGAGGCAGTCGCTGCCGGGACCGATCGTGATGCGCGGTCGGGCACCCTGCCGGCTGCTGCTGCTCGGCCTGCTCGCCGTCCAGCCGCTGCTGCCGGTTGCCGGCGCGGCGGAACCCGACAGCGAGCCCGCACCTGCGCTCGACGCGCTCGACAGTTACCGCCTGGCCCTGCTGCGGATCAAGGGCCACGTGGCGGTCGCGCGCACCCTCCTGCAGCTGCACGCCGACGGCGCCGACTACCACCTCGGCCAGCCACTGCGCTCCATCTTCGAAACCATCCAGCCCGAGCTCGCGCGGCGCGGGGCGCCGCTGACCGCCGACACGCTGGAGCAGCTCGAGCGCGCGACGGCGGCCGGCCCGGACGCGGCCCTGGCCACGCTGGATCTGGCGGCGGCGGCGATCGACGGCAGCTTCGCGCAGACCGGCGCGCCCGATACCCGCTCCGCGCTGGCGCTGGCCGAGGCGCTGCTGCGCGAGGCGGTCGCGCTCTATGCCGATGCCGTGGAGGATCACGAGGTCGTGGACGTGCGACGGTATCGCGCAGGGCGCGGCTATGCGCTGCAGGCGGAGGCGCTCGTCCGGCACGCGAGCGGGCTCAGGGGGCACCCGGAACAGGCCCGGCTTGTCGAGGCCGTGGTCCTGGTGCGCCAGGCCTGGCCCGGCGTGGACCCGCCGCCGATCGTGTTTGACCCGGCGGGTGTGGCAGGTCGGCTGGAGGAAGTGCTGGCGGCGATGGAGCGATTGCGATGAACGGCGGCATGCCCTTGCGCAGCGGCAGCCGGCACGCCCTGCCGCGGGAATGCATGCCACCGGTTCACTCGCGGCGCCCGCTACCGGCCAAGCGTCGCCCGCAGACATGTCATCTGTGCACCGATGTACTATCGTTGCAGCACGAGCGGTCCGGCCGGATCCCGCAGATGGGTGCGCGGCCGTCGACCGATCATCACCACGACCACGATTCCCGGAGGTCATCATGAAAAAGACTCTTGTTGCACTGGGCGCCGCGTTGCTGGCCCTGGTGGGCGCGCCGGTGATGGCCGGCCCGCTGATGGACCGGATCAAGGATGGGGAACCGATCCGACTCGGATTCGCCAACGAGGTGCCATGGGCCTACCCCGGCGAGGGCAACAAGCCGCTGGGATTCGCCAACGCGTTCACGCTCGGCGTACTCGAGGAAATGGGCTATGGCATGGACGATATCGAGCCCGTGGTAACCGAGTGGGGCGGCCTGATCCCCGGTCTCCAGGCGAATCGTTTCGACATCATCACCGGCGGCATGTACATACTCGAGAGCCGCTGCAAGAACGTCGCCTTCTCCGATCCGATGGGCACGTTCGGCGATGCCTTCATCGTTCCCAAGGGCAATCCCAAGAACCTGCACAACTATGAGGACCTCAAGCGCGAGAACGCGACCCTTGTGACCGGTGCCGGCTACAACATCGTCGAGGTCGCAAAGGATCGCGGGATTCCGCAAAGCCGAATCATGACCGTGCCGGGGCCGACGGAGATCCTGGCGGCGGTCAAGGCAGGGCGTGCCGATGCAGGGGGGGTTACCTATTTCACCGCCCAGAACCTGGCCAAGAAGAGCGGTGGCACGATCGACGTGAGCGATCCCTCGAAGATGCCGAAGGAGACCCTGAACTGGGTCGGCATCGCCTTCCGCGAGCGTGACCGGGACTTCCTGCAGAAGTTCAACAAGGCGATGGATGACTATCTCGGTTCCAGCGAGATGATGGCCGCGGTGGGCGAGTACGGTTACAGCAAGTCGAACCTGCCGGCCGACGACGTGACCACCGAGTGGGTGTGCAAGAATCGCTGACGGTACGCCCGGAGAAACGGGCAATGTGACCGCAGTGGGCAGCGGGTGGCACCGCGGATGCCACCCGTTGTCCGCTGCGCGCCGTCATCCCGGCCGCCCACGGACGCCCTCGAGGGACCGCACCTAGCGAGGATCCGCGATGCAGGGGTACATCGACTTTCTGCAGGAGCACGGGCCACGCTTCGTCGACGGCACCATCGTCACCATCGAGCAGACGGTGCTGGCGATCGTCCTGGCGGTCGTGATCGCCCTGATCATGGCGCTCATGAAGATGTCGCCGGTGTTCGTGCTGCGCTGGCCCGCGATCGCCTATATCGAGGTCTTCCGGGGCACGTCGCTGCTGGTTCAGTTGTACTGGATCTTCTTCGTCTTGCCGCTGTTCGGGCTGTCGTTCGACAAGTTCACAGCGGGGTTCGTCGCCGTCGGCATGAACCTCGGGGCGTACGGTGCGGAACTCGTGCGCGGCGGCATCCAGTCGGTGCCGCGTGGGCAGTACGAGGCCGCCATTGCCCTCAATCTGCCACCGATCGCGCGCTTTCGGCGCATCATCTTCCCGCAGGCGCTGCTGATCATGCTGCCGCCCTGGGGCAATCTGTTGATCGAGCTGCTCAAGGGCACGGCGCTGGTGTCGCTGATCTCGGTCAGTGACCTCATGTTCGAGGCGAAGCAGATCAATGCCTCCACGTTCCTGTCGGTCCAGGCATTCGGTACCGCGATCATCATCTACTACATCCTCGGGCGGCTGATTATCTCGCCGGCCATGCGCGGACTGGAATCCCGTCTGCGGCGCAAGCTGGTGAGGACCTGAAGCCATGTTCGACTGGAACTGGGAATTCACCTTCGAGATCATGCCGCGGCTGCTCGCCGCGACGCTCAACACGCTGATGGCGGCCGGGTTCGGCTACCTGATCGCATTGATCCTGGGGCTTGTGTTCGCGTTGCTGCAGCGTACGCCAATACCCGCCATCGGTTTCGCCGTGCGCGAGTTCGTGGAGTTCATCCGTTCCACGCCCGTGGTGCTGCAGATCTTCTTCGTGTACTTCGTGTTCCCGCAGTTCGGCATCCGGCTGGATCCCTGGACCGCGGGCATGATCGCAATCGGGCTCCACTACGCGTCGTACCTGTCCGAGGTCTATCGCGCCGGTCTGGACAGCGTGCCGGCCGGGCAGTGGGAGGCCTGTACGGCCCTGAACCTGAGTACCAGGCGGACCTACCTGAAGATCGTCATCCCGCAGGCGATCCCGCCGAGCATCCCCGGATTCGGCAATTACCTGGTGGGGATCTTCAAGGATACGCCGATGCTGTCGGTGATCGGGGTCGCGGAGCTGATGCACACGGCCAATGCCGTCGGCTCGGAGACCTATCGATTCCTCGAGCCCTACACCATGGTCGGGGTGATCTTCCTCGTCATCTCGCTGCCCACCGCCTACCTGGTGCGCCGCTTCGAGCGCTGGGTGCGGCGGTCGCTCGGCATGGCGGACTGACGCACAGCACGGGAACTGCCCATGAACCAGCAGGACCATCCACTCGAACTCGAAGGCGCTGACGCGCCGATCGTCCGCTTCGACAACGTCAGCAAGCGGTACGGCGATCTCACCGTGCTGGATTCGCTGAACCTCGACATCGCGCGCAACGAGATCGTGTCCATCATCGGCCCGTCCGGCTCCGGCAAGACGACCGTGCTGCGCATGCTGATGACGCTCGAGGAGATCGACGATGGCGTGATCTACGTCACCGGCAAGCCGCTGACACACATGCCGAAGGGCGATCGGCTGGTGCGCGCCAACCAGAAGCACCTGCGCAAGATGCGCACCAACATCGGCATGGTGTTCCAGCACTTCAACCTGTTTCCGCACATGACCGCGCTGGAGAACTGCATCGAGGCGCCGATCCAGGTGCTGGGACTGGAGCGCGACGAGGCCATCGAGCGGGCGAAGGAACTGCTGGAGATGGTGGGCCTCGAGGACAAGATGGGCCAGCACCCGGTGCGCCTGTCCGGCGGCCAGCAGCAGCGGGTCGCCATCGCCCGCGCGCTGGCGATGCGGCCGAAGGTGATGCTGCTCGACGAGGTGACCTCGGCGCTGGACCCGGAGGTGGTCGGCGAGGTCACCCAGGTGATCCGCAAGCTGGCCACCGAGCACGACCTGACCATGATCATGGTCACCCACCAGATGGGTTTCGCGCGGGAGATCTCGAACCGCGTGTGTTTCTTCTATGCCGGCCGCATCGCGGAGGAGGGCAAGCCCGACGAGCTGTTCTCGGACCCGAAGAACCCGCGTACCAAGCAGTTCCTGAAGGCCGTGCTGGAGGCCGACTGACGGCAGTGCCCTCGGTGAGGTCGCTGGCGCACCGGCGCCCCCCGAGCGGCGGACCTCAGCGGTCGGCGCGGGCCGACGGGCAGGGCGCGCCGCAGGGCGCGCAGGCGGCGGTCTGGCTCTGGCGCTGGGTGAGCGCGGTCTCGAAGCCCCCCTCGCCCATGTTGCGGCGGAAGGTCGGGCTGCCGACGTGGTCGACGAGGATCACGGCGCCGATGGCGAACAGGACGGCGACTAGGCGGACGCGGCTGTAGTCGCGGCTGCGGGCGGCCATGGCGGCACTCAGTCCTGCAGCCCGAACCAGGGGCGCAGCCGGATGCCGAGCAGCGAACCGACCCAGGCGGCGGCGAACCAGCCCCAGCCGTGCAGGCTGGCCGAGGCGATGCCGCTGAACATCGCGCCGATGTTGCAGCCGAAGGCGAGGCGCGCCCCGTAGCCCATGGCCAGCCCGCCGAGCACCGCCGCGAGCAGCGAGCGCGCCGGGATCCGCCCGCGGCTGGCGCGGTTGAAGCGGCCGGCGAGGCCGGCGGCGAGCATGGCCCCCAGCAGCAGGCCGAAGTTGGTCACCGAGGTCACGTTGACCAGCACGCTGTCCTGCAGCGCCATCGCCGGGTAGTCCCAGGTCCAGAACTCCCACTGGGCCATGTCGACGCCGGCGAACTGCAGCGCCTTGGCGCCCCAGAGGCCGAAGGCAAAGGTGATGCCCCAGGGATGGCCGGACAGCAGCAGGATCGCCAGGTTGCCGACCGCCAGCACGACGACGGCCCAGAACAGCGGCCACCGGCCCTTCAGCAGGTTGCTGGCAAGGCCGCGCTCCGGGGCCGCGAATACGCGGCGCTCGACCGCGCCGTGGTGGCGGCGCTCGACGCGGGCGACCCACCAGGCCAGGGCCGCCAGCACGGCCAGTTGCAGGCCGAGCGCGGCGGCCGGCCCGAGCGTGGCCAGCAGGTCGACCGGGTCGAACCCGGGCCGGGCCAGCCACCAGGGCAGGTGCAGCGTCCCGAGCACGCTGCCGGCGACGAAGAACAGCAGCGTCAGCACCATGCGCACGTTGCCGGCGCCGACGGTGAACAGGGTGCCGGAGCCGCAGCCGCCGCCGAGCTGCATGCCGAGCCCGAACAGGAACGCGCCCAGCAGCAGCGAGGTGCCGAACGGTGCCACTGCCCCGGTCATCGGCGCCCCCGGCTCGACCGAGGCCAGCACGGGCACGAACAGGACCGAGGCGAGTGCCAGCAGGCCGAGCTGCGCCCGCAGGCCGGCGCTGCGCTTCTCGAGCACGAATCGGCGCCATCCACCGGTGAAGCCGAAGGCGCCGTGGTAGAGGGCGATGCCGAGCAGGCCACCGACCGCGAACAGGGCGACCAGAAACGGTGCCGTCTCGAGCGCGATCAGGCCACCGAGCAGGGCGAACCCGGTCAGTGCCGCGCCGACGACGAAACCGTCGACCCGGCGGGTCTCATCCGACGGGCCGGCGAGCGAAGCCGTACGGGCATCTGCCTCCAGCGTGGACATGGTGCGCGGGCCCCCGGCCGATCAGTTGGTCAGCCAGTCGATCAGGCCGGCCAGCCCGCGGCGGCTGACCTGCAGGGGTCGGCCCTCGTCCTGGGTCCATGCCGTCAGCGAGCCGTCGTACATGGCGACGTTGCGGTAACCGGCGATCTCGCTCATGGCGAACCAGCCGATCGCGGCCCAGTGGCCGGTGTTGCAGAAGGTGATGATCTCGCCGTCGCCGTTCACCCCGGCCTCGGCGAGCAGCGCCTCCAGCCGCTCCCGGTCCACCATGTAGGCGGTGCCCTCCTGCGTCATTGCCTGCTGCTGCAGGTTCTTCGCACCCGGGATCGTGCCGGCGGCGCGGGACGCGGGATGCTTGTCGTCGCCGCGAAACTGCTCGCGCGGGCGGTTGTCGACCAGTTGCACGCCGGCATCGAGGGCCCGTTGCACGCGCTCGGTGTCCGCGACCAGCTCCGGACGGTAGTCGGCGCTGAACGACTCGGGCATCCGGTCGTACCAGCCGCTCTCCAGCGGGTGGCCGGCCTCGACCCAGGCGCGGTGGCCGCCGTTGAGGATGGTGACCGCGTCGTGGCCCAGCACCTTGAAGGTCCAGTAGACGCGGGCCGCGCTGCCGAAGTCGGTCGAGCCGACGCCGGCCGGGACGATCACCACCGTCGAGTCGTTGGCGATGCCGAGCCGGCCGAACAGGAGCTCGAGATCGCCGATGGGTGGCAGCATGGCGGGCACGCCGTTCCGTTCGACGCGCCAGCCGTCGCCCAGGTAGTCGCTGTAGACGGCGCCGGGGATGTGGCCCGCCTCGTAGGTCGCGCGGGAACCCCCGTCGATCTCGTTGCGGATGTCGAGCACGACCAGGTCATCACGGTCGAGCTGGCCGTGCAGCCAGTCGGCCGTGACCAGCGGCGGCGGATTGGCCGCCAGCGCGGCGGCCGGCGCCAGCAGCAGTGCCAGCAGGGGGATGAGGGTACGGATTGCCTTGCACATTGCGCGAGCCCACTCGGGTAATTGACTTCAGCGGTCAAGATTAGTGAGGGCGTAGCGCCGTTTAAAGAGCGGTTCTAGACCGATTGTTGATAACGAAATATGCAGGATGAATATGGCCGCAGTCCGCTCGATCGGACCGCGGCCGGGGGTCTCGAGACCGGGCGGGCGTGCCCCGACCGAGGCGTCAGACCAGCAGCAGGATGATGATGATGATCAGCAGCAGCTCGACGGTCGAGATGTCGCCGCCGGCCGGCAGGGCGTCGACCTGCCGGTGGAGGCGCGCCACCTCGGCGTCGGTCAGCCGCTCGACGCGGGCCGCGGCCTCGCCGGGCGCCACGCCCAGGGCCCGCAACTCGGAACGGATCTCGTCCCGCTGCAGCGCCTCGACCAGCGCGGCACGCTGCGCCTCGGCGCCGTGCAGCACCCGGTCGGTCGGGACCATGCCGGCGCGCGCGGGCGCGGCCAGCGTCAGCAGCAGCGGCAGGATGCAGAGGATGCCGCCGAGCAGGCGGCCGGATCGCAGGCGTGGCATGGCGGAGCTCCCAGGAGATGGATTTCTGCGAACCATGGTACGACAAGGCCCGGGCGCGGACGACCCCGCTCCGGGCGCGGTCACTCCGATTGCCACTCGATCCCGTCGGCCTCGTCGGCCTCGCGCAGCCACTGCGCGATCGTGCTCCAGGGATCGCCCGACTGGCCGTCCCATTCCGTTGGCAGGTCGCGCCCATATTCGGTGATGAAGGCGAAGGCCGCGCGCGAGCTGCCGCGCTCCTCCGGCGGCAGGTCACGCCACGTCTCCTGCCACAGGTTCTTCGACTCCTGCTCGGACATCGCCATGCGCAATCCTCCCGTCCGTTTCCACTCGCCGTGGCGCCCTCAGCCGTCACGGCAGGGCAGGTAGCAGACCGTCTCGTCTGGCGTGCCGTCCTCGGCGTAGAACGCCCGGCACTTCGCCCGGCGCGGACCGTTCTCGACCCGCGTCTCGATCGCCTGGCGGCCGTCGGGGAGCAACACCGTCTGCCGTGTCACCACGCGATAGCCGTTGGCTGCCAGCACGGCGGGCGAGATCCCCGGATCCGCCAGCCAGGTATCTGGCCCGCAGCCTGTCGCCACGGCCGTCCCCGCTGCGGTGGCCGCAGCCAGGGCGACGGCCCCAACCGTGTTGCCCAGCGTCTTCACCCAGGCGGATCGCCGGCCCCGGCCGACGTGCTGAATGCCGTGTAACCGAGTCTAGCAGCAGCGGATGGCATGTAGAACGCGTTTGGCATCGACCCCATACCGGCGCCCGCGACCCCACCTGCCTGCAAGACGCCTGGGGAAGCCACCGCCGCCGCAACTGTCGATGGATCGGCGGCAAAGGTCGCGGCAAATTGCCCTTGCCGCGCGCAGCAACTATGCTTGAGTCGTCAGTACCCTCGCGACGGATGTCACGCCCCCGGCATACCGGACCCCCGCCCGGTATCGCGGCTCGCGCCGAGGATCGGACGCGATCAAATCCAGGGAGGTCGATCATGGAACACGTCGATTCGAACACGGGCCCGGGACACGCCCGGTTGCTGCGCTGCACGATGCTCAATCGCGCCGGCAAGAGCAGCATCCGCTACGTAGAACTGGAACAGTACCGCCTCTGGGCCTACATGATGGAGAGCCGGCACGGGTTCACCGTGCAGGATCTGCAGCTGAGCCTGTGGGTGAACTCATCCGAGTTCCGCGACAAGACGGACCTGTTCCTGCACTGCGGCAACGTGGAGGAGGTCTCGCGGATCGCATTCTGCTGGTTCAACCCGCGGCACCATTACACGCTGGACGTGGCCCGTTACGTGCCGAGCGAGCAGTACGAATCCGTCAAGCAGATCCTGCTCTCGCACGTGTCGGAGTCGAGCCGCGAGGCCCAGGCGTTCCGGCTGGACGAACAGCACGGGTTCTGCGTCAACCAGGCGGTCGACGACCCCGGGTTGGAACTGATCCTCGGCATTTCCGACGCCGGCTTCCAGGCCGACGCGACGGCGACGGCCTGA
>JAWWAE010000010.1:0-27111 GCA_033721835.1 Halofilum sp. (in: g-proteobacteria)
AGGAGCGGCGATCGGATTCGTGCTGGGTTGGGTGGCCGGCGAGGTCCTTGGATTATCCTCCATCGATCACGGGTAAGTGTGAGCCGTAGGTGCGCTTTTGAGAAGCAAACGCGTACGCCCACGTTGTGACGAAACGTACGCGTTCGCCTGCGGCGAAAGCGCACCTAGGTGACTGATCTCGCCCTTGCGGTGCCTTCGGTACTCCGGTGGGTGCGGTGTTTTCGGCGTTCCTGCTTGACGTTCCCGGCGCCCTGACGCGCCGGGTGGCCGCGAGGCCAGTGGGCGGCCGCGATTCGCGTTCATTCGCGGTTCCCCCCGAGCCTCGTCGGCGGCTTGACGGGCCGGGGGCGGGTCTTTATTCTGCGCACGCTTTCCGTGGGGCCATAGCTCAGCTGGGAGAGCGCCTGCATGGCATGCAGGAGGTCGGCGGTTCGATCCCGCCTGGCTCCACCATCCCCCCTACGGAATTGTCCCAATCGATCTGGCAGGCTATCGTTGCCGTACCGCGGCGTGGCAACGGGAGCGGACCGTTCCGGGTCGGGCAGGACGGCCGCACGGTCGCCGCGGCTTGCGGCCCGTCGCGCCGCGGCGTCAATCCTGGATTGTTGAATGGGGGAGTCCGAGATCCATGGGCAGCTCTGACCGTGAGTGGTACGTCCGGCGGGGATCCTCGGTGCAGGGACCGTACTCGCTCGACCAGATGCACCGCCACCTGATGCTGGGCCGAGTCCGGCTGACGGACCGCGTCAGCGAAGACGGCCAGCGCTGGGTGCGCGTCACCCAGTGTCCGTTTCTGATCCCGGAGGGCATGCGCGACCTCGGCACCGAAGAGGGCCTGGCGCGCTACGAGGAGGCCCGTCGCGCGATCGACGAGCGCGAGCCCGAGGAGGACGCCAAGCTGCGCGTCGGCGGTGAGCGCGCGGTGGATCCCATTCCGACCACCGGTGGCGGCTCGCGGCTGCAACAGGTCGTGCTGCCGCTGCTCCTGATCGCGGTTGCGATCCTGCTGACCGCGATGTGGCTCTACCAGGGTTGAGCCCGCCGGCCGTACCCGTGCGGCGGCGCCGCGTCGGTCGCGCGCGATCTGGCTAGAACGTTCCTCGCAGCCAGCCGAGGGCCGTGCCGGCATGGTTTACCGGCAGCGAGAAATGCCCCTCGCCCGCCGGCCAGTGCCCGACCGCGCCCGGGATCAACGCGGCCAGCCGCCGCCCATGGGCGGCTGGCACCACCGAGTCGGCGCTGCCGTGCCAGATGGCGACCGGCCGTTCGATCCGCGCCGGGTCGAACGGCCATGCCGCGGCCAGTCGGCGCAGTTCCGCGATCGCGCCGGCGGCGCCGCGGTGGACCGAATCCCGCAGCGACTCGACCCAGATACGGCGCATCTCCGGCCGGGCGAACAGCGCCCGATCGGCGGCCGGGAGCTCGCTGGTGAGCAGCCGGAACGCAAGCCCCGGCGACAGGCGAATGCCGGCCGCGATCGAGTGAAACAGGGCTGCCTGGAGCACGGGCCGCCGCCGCGCGAGGCGGAAGCAGAGCCGCGCCAGCGGCGACATGCCTCGCGTGCCGCCACCGCCGTCCACCGGGCCGAGCGGGCCGAGCAGGGCGACGGCGGTGATTCGGGTGGGCAGGTGCAGGGCGCAGCCCAGCGCGTGCGGCCCGCCGGCGGACACCCCCAGCAGCCCCGCGCGCTCGATCCCGAGGGCATCGAGGAGGGCGGCGACGTCCTCGCGCCAGCCGTCCAGCCCGCGCCGGGGATGGGGATCCGATCGGCCGAACCCCGGGCGGTCGAGTGCCAGCAGCCGGACCCCGGCGGCCCGCGCCGGCCCCTCGGCGAAGCAGGCCTCGAGGCGGGAGCCGGGGAAGCCGTGGGCGTAGACCACGGGCCGGCCGGCGGGATCGCCGAGCGCACACCAGCCCAGTTGCCGGCCATCGGCGAGTGGCAGCATCCGGTTGTGGTCCGCCGCGGTCCGGCGGCCGCTCACTGCCACTCCTCGAGCCAGGCCGGGATGCGGCGGTGGAGCCAGCGGATCGGCCAGCCAATGCGGTTGGCGGCGATGAAGCCGACGTGACCGCCGTGCTCGCTCAGTTCGAGGCGCACGCCGGGCCCGGTGCCAGCGGGGAGGGGCACACCGTCGGGGCCGAGGAAGGGATCGTCGCGCGCGTGCAGCACCAGCGTCGGGACCTCGATCCCGGCCAGCCAGAGGCTCGAGCTGGCGCGGCTGTAATAGTCGTCGACGTCACGGAAGCCGTTCAGCGGGGCGGTTACGCAGTCGTCGAACTCCCGGAACGAGCGCGCCCGCTCCATGCGCTCGAGGTCGATCGGGAGGCCACCGAGGCGGCGGGCACGGGCGCGGGTCGAGGCCTTCATGCGTTCCAGCAGGTAGGCCTGGTAGCGGCGCGAGAGACCGCGGTCGATGCGGCCGGCGG
Source organism: Halofilum sp. (in: g-proteobacteria) (assembly GCA_033721835.1). Classification (GTDB taxonomy): domain Bacteria; phylum Pseudomonadota; class Gammaproteobacteria; order XJ16; family Halofilaceae; genus Halofilum. The sequence goes on from JAWWAE010000010.1 coordinate 2,428, forward strand.
CCACCGCCAGGCGGAACGGGACCGATATCGCGGCCGCCGCCCGCAGCGGGACGTCGGTGCCGCGCTGGCCGAGGTATTTCAGCAGGGCATTGCCGCCGAGCGAGAATCCGACCGCAGTCAGGGTGCGGTCGGGGTGGCGTGTGCGCAGGGTGTCGAGCAGGAAGGCGATGTCGCCGGTGTCGCCGGAGTGGTAGGTCCGCGGCAGCCGGTTCGGCTCGCCGCTGCAACCGCGGAACTGCATGCAGGTGACCCGGTAGCCGCGGTGGACGAGCACGCGGGTCAGGCCGGCGATGTAGTGCGAGTCCGCGCAGCCCTCGAGCCCGTGGAACAGGCACACGATCGGACCGGAGCGCGCGCCGAGGTGCCGCAGGTCGACGAAGTCCCCGTCCGGCAGCTCGAGCCGCTCGCGTCGCCACGGCAGTGGCCAGCGCGGGCGGATGCAGAAGGGGTACAGGGTCTGCGCGTGTGCGCCGCGCAGCAGTGGATGTGGCCGGAAGCCCGTCGTGCTCATTCGTGCCCCGCCATCGCCGTGCGTGTCCTGGCCGGCCATTGCTGGATGACGTTGCCGGCGACGATCAGCACCAGGCCGACATAGGTGGCCGGAACGATCTCCTCGCCGACGAGGAAGTGGATGAAGACCAGTGACAGAAACGGCGCCAGGAAGATCAGGTTGCCGACCTTCGCCGTCGTGCTCGAGTGACGCAGGGCCTGCAGCCAGAAGACGAAAGCGATCCCCATCTCGAATGCACCCACGTAGGCCGCGCCGGCGAGCCCGGGCCAGCTGGTCACCAGCGGATCCGACCAGATGGCCGTCGTCAGCGCGATCAGCGGCAGGCTGAAGCAAAAGCCGACGAACAATGCCGCCACCGGGTCGCCCCGGTCTCGCGTGTTGTAGATCCAGTACAGGGCCCAGATTACCGTGCTGCCGAGCGCGAAGGCCACGCCGGGCAGGCTGGTGAACTGCAGCCCGAGGACATCGCCCTCGGTGGCGATGGTGACCACGCCCGCGTAGCTGACAAACAGGGCGGCAAAGGCCTGCAGGCCGATCCGCTGCCCGAGCAGCGGTACCGACAGCAGCGCCAGCGTGATGGCCCAGGTGAAGTTCAGGGGCTGGGCCTGCTGCGCCGGAAGCAGGTCGTAGGCCTGGAACAGGACGACATAGTAGAGGAACGGGTTCAGCGCCCCCAGCGCCGCCAGCCGCAGCAGGTCGCGGCGGTCATAGCGCGCCAGCAGGTGCAGCCGCCGCTGTACCGCGAGAACCGTGAACAGCACGAGGATGGACACCAGGTTCGCGTACAGCAGCAGCTGCAGCGGATCGAGATGGCGCAGCGACAGCTTGAAGGCCGAGGCGACCGTCGACCAGAGCAGGATCGCCACGCCCGCGTACAGATAGGCTCTCGCCTGCCGGCTCACGTCACGGTCCTGTCGGTGTAGGCTTGCATGATCGGCCCGTCGGCATGGTGCCCGCCGGCTGGGTCCGGCGAGCCCGCAGTGTAGCGGTCGCGGCGAGGGGGATGCGATGGAAGCTCGGGACACACTGCTCTATTTCGCCTACGGCTCCAACATGTACTCGCCGCGCCTGCGTGCGCGCGTGCCATCGGCCAGCTTCGTGGATGTGGCCCGGCTGACCGGTCACTACCTGTCATTCCGAAAGCGCGGTCGCGACGGCTCGGCGAAATGCGACCTCGAGCCACTGGATACCGAGACGGTCTGGGGGGTCGTGTATCGGATCGACGCCGCCGAGCTCGGCGCGCTGGACGCGGCCGAGGGCGAGGGCTACCGGCGCGAGCCGGTCACGGTGGCGACGGCGACCCGGCGGCTGGACGCGTTCACCTACCGGGCGCGGCCCGACTGGTACACGGGATCGCTCCCGTACGACTGGTATCGGGACCTGGTCGCGGCCGGGGCCCGCGAGCACGGGCTGCCGGAGCTGTACACCGCGGCGGTCGCGGGCTGGCCGGTGGAGTCCGACCCGGACCCGGAGCGCGCCGAGCGCAATCGCCCGGCCCGCGGCTGAACGCGCGGCCGTCCGCGAACGGAACCGCGGAAAAGGCGGTTCTCGCAGAGGCGCGGAGAACGCAGGGAGGGCGGTCAAGGCGAAGAATGGCAGGCCGAAACGCGAGCGAAGCGATCACCGCATGGAGGCGACGGCGACATCGAAGGAGCCTTTCGGCGGCAACGAAACCGAGCGCCTTGATCCGCGAGACACGTGCCGGATGACTCACTCCGTTCGCAATCCGGCCTACGTCTTTCTCCGCGTCCTCTGCGCCTCTGCGAGAACCTTGTTGTTGCCTGTCTTGTGTGCGGCTGCTCCACGGGCCGGCGGGAGCGGCTGAAACGGACAGGGGATCCGGAGGCCACGGAGACCCCCGGACCCCGTTCTCCGCTCAGGCCTCGCCCTGGAGCTGCTCGATGATGGCCGGGTTCTCCAGCGTCGAGGTGTCGCCCTCGACCGGCTTGTCCTGGGCCACGTTCTTCAGCAGCCGGCGCATGATCTTGCCCGATCGCGTCTTCGGCAGGTTGTCCGCATAGCGGATATCCTTCGGCTTGGCAATGGCGCCGATCTGCTTGCCGACCCAGGCGGTCAGCTCCTTGGTCAACGCGTCGTCCTTGCCACCCTCGGGCCGCTCGCCCTTGAGCACGACGAAGGCGAAGATCGCCTCGCCCTTGACGTCGTCGGGAATGCCGACCACCGCGGCCTCGGCGACCCGTTCGTGCGCCACCAGTGCGGACTCGATCTCCATTGTCCCGAGTCGGTGGCCCGAGACATTCACCACGTCATCGATCCGGCCCATGATCCAGAAGTAGCCATCGCCATCCTTGCGCGCGCTGTCACCGGCCAGGTAGTACTTGCCGTCGAACTTCGGCCAGTAGGTCTTCTTGTAGCGCTCGGGATCGCCCCAGATGGTGCGCAGCATCGATGGCCACGGCTTCTTCACGACCAGGTAACCGCCCTTGTCCGACTCGGTGATGCTGTTGCCGTCCTCGTCGACCACGTCGGCGGCGATGCCGGGGAGGGGCCGCGTGCAGGAGCCGGGCTTGGTCGCGGTGACGCCCGGCAGCGGCGCGATCATGTGAGCCCCGGTCTCGGTCTGCCACCAGGTGTCCATGATCGGGCAGCGCTCCTTGCCGATCACGGTGTGGTACCACATCCAGGCCTCGGGGTTGATCGGCTCGCCGACCGTGCCGAGGATCCGCAGCGAGGACAGGTCATACTGGTTCGGGAACTCGTCGCCGAGCTTCATCAGCGCGCGGATGGCCGTCGGCGCGGTGTAGAACACCGATACCTTGTGGTCCTGGACCATCTTCCAGAAGCGGCCGCCGTCGGGCACGGTCGGTGCGCCCTCGTACATCACCTGCGTCGCGCCGCAGGCGAGCGGGCCGTAGGCGACGTAGGTGTGGCCGGTCACCCAGCCGACGTCGGCCGAGCACCAGAAGACGTCGTCGTCGCGCAGGTCGAACACCCACTTGCAGGTGACAATCGAGTTCAGCAGATAGCCCGCGGTCGAGTGCTGGATGCCCTTCGGCTTGCCGGTCGATCCGGAGGTGTAGAGCAGGAACAGCGGGTGCTCGGCGTTGTTGCGTGCCGGCTCGCACTCCTCGCTCTGGTCGGCGACCGCATCGTGCCACCAGACATCGCGGCCTTCCTTCATGTCCACGTCGTTCTTCTTGCGCTGGTACACGAATACGTGCTGCACGCTCTCGCAGCCCTCGGACAGCGCGTCATCGACCCCCTTCTTGGTCTCCTGCGGCTTGCCTCCGCGCGTGCCGCCATCGGCGGTCACCACTGCCTTGGCCTCGGAGTCGTTGATGCGGTCACGCAGCGCCGTCGCCGAAAAGCCGCCGAACACGACCGAATGGATGGCGCCGATGCGGGCGCAGGCCTGCATCGCGATCACTGCCTGCGGGATCATGGGCATGTAGATGATCACGCGGTCGCCATGCTCGATGCCGTGGCTCTTGAGCGCGTTGGCGAACAGGCAGACCTCCCGGTGGAGGTCACGGTAGGTGTAGCTTGCGGTGTCGCCGCCTTCGCCCTCGAACACGATCGCGGTCTTGTCGCCACGGGCCTCGAGGTGGCGGTCGATGCAGTTGTAGGAGACGTTCAGCTCACCGTCGGTGAACCACTTGAAGAACGGCGGATCGCTGCTGTCCAGCGTCTGCTCGAACGGCGTCTGCCACTCGAGCTCGGAGCGGGCCAGGTCGGCCCAGAAGCCTTCATGATCGTCCTCGGCCTTGCGGTACATGGCCTCCAGATCGTCGCGCTGGATCCGCGCGGAGCGCGCGATCTCCTCGTTCGGTTCGAATGTTCGATTCTCGCTGAGGATGGATTCGAGGTTCTCGGTCATCTGACCCTCCGTTGATTGCCGCACTCGGGCGGGGCGTGTGCGGCACGCCCCGTGTTCTGTTCGGACCTGTCATCATACGCCCGTCACCGCCCCCATTTCAGGCGGGCGGCGGCGGTTCCGTGCGGGCGGCGCCGTCGCGCGTGGCGGCGATCAGGTCGCCGACCGTGCCGTCCGCCGCGGCCAGCGGGGCGGCCAGGTGGGCGAAGATCCGGCCCGCGATCACCGCGTCGCCACGGGCGTCATGGCGCCCGGCGAGGGGGACCCGACAGGCCGCCGCGATCTCGTCGAGCTCGTAGTGGCCGAGGCGGCCGCTGCGCGCGAAATACAGCAGCATGGTGTCGATGGTGGGCTGCGGCAGGCGGCAATAGAACTCGCGCTGCAACACCCGGTTGAGGAACCGCAGGTCGAAGGCGAGGTGGTGACCGACCAGCGCGGCGGCGCCGAGGAACTCGAGCACATCGTCGATAACGTCGCCGATCGTGGGGGCATCCTTGACCATATTGTCGTCAATTCCGTGGATCTCGGTCGCCGTGGCCGGGATCGGCCGGGCCGGCCGGACCAGCGTGCAGTACTCCTGCCCGGTCGGCTCGAGGCCGCGGTACTCGAGCAGCGCGATCTGCACGATCTCGTCGCCCGCATAGGCCCCGAAGCCGGTGGTCTCGGTGTCGATCACGACGTAGCGGGCCGCGTCCACCGGGGTCGCCAGCAGGGCGGCCGTGTCCGTGGGCGTGCAGTACTCGGGCGGCGTTCGGCGCCCGTCCGGCGGCTGGCGGCCAAGCAGCCGATTGCAGGCCGCCAGCGCGCGGTCGGCGAGTTCGAGCAGCGGCTCCCGGTCCATCGGGCGGGCCTCAGACCGAGTCCACGCCGAAGCGGTCCTGCAGCCGCTCCTGCAGCCGCTTCGCCGCCCGCATCGCGACCCGCAGCCGCTCGCGGTCGGTGCCGCTCAGCCGATCCGGTCGGACGAACTTGTCCGGGGTCTCGCCGCGCGCCGCCTGCGCGAGCTGGTGCGACAGCAGCAGGTCCTGCATCTCCTCGAAGGCGATGCGGACGCCGTCGACGAAATCGGCGTCGAGGGCACCGATGCGCGCCAGCGCCTCGAGCCGCTCCGCGGTGCCGTTGCGGGTGAGGCCATGCGCGAGGGCGTAGACCCGCGCCGCGTCGACGATGATCCGGATGCCGTTGCGCTTGATGTCGATCGCCTGGCCGCCGGCATGGGGGCTGGTGACCAGACGATTGAACAGCCCGAGCGCGGGGCGGCCGGCCGCGTCGTCGCGCACCATCGACTTGAGCAGGCCGCTGCCGCGGCCGATCTCGGCGTTGAGGTGCGCGCGCAGGTCGGCGGTCAGCGAGTCGTCGCCGTACTGGGTCGCGAAGTCGAACACGATCGTGGACCAGCGCGCGCTGTCCTCGCCGGGCTGGTCGACCAGCTGCGTGATCCGCTCGCGCCAGCCGGCGAGGGTGCGCCGGAACTCCGGGTTGCGGGCCATGATCTCGCCCGGGCAGAGCGTGTAACCGACCCGGTCGAGGGCCGGATTCAGGGCCGCGGCAAAGCGGGCAAACCACTCGAGGTCGTCGTCACTGGCGCCGTCCTCGATGATCAGGCCGTTGTCCTGGTCCGTCGTCAGCAGCATCTCGCCGCGGCCGCCGGAGCCCATGATGATGACCGCGAAGCGCGCCGGCGGCTCGCCGAGACCTTCCGCCCGCAGCCGCGCCAGCACCAGCTGGATCACCCGGTGCTGGATGGCCAAATGGGTGTCGGTGAGCGCGCGCACGGCCTGCAAGGTGCTGCGGTGGTTGTCCCGGGCCCTGCGGGCCGCCTCGGGCAGGCGCCGCCCGAGTGTCGCCAGCGTGTCGAGGTCGCGTGCGCCGGCGATCTCGTCGTCCAGCGTTCGCGGTGGCGTTGCGAGGCTGTGGACCAGATCGGTCTGCGAGACCATCCCGAGCGGTCGCTCCCGCTCGTCGACGACGACCGTGTAATGGGTCCGCGTGCGCTGCTGCAGCTCCTCGACCTGCCACAACGGCGTGTCCGGCGCGGTCGTGTGGGCGGGCCGGCAGGCCACGGGATGTACCGCCGCCCCGGCGTCCGCCCCGGCCTGCACCAGCGCCTCGCTGATGCTCATCGGCGTGACCAGCCCGAGCAGGGTGCCGTCCTCGGCCACCACCCCCAGGCTGCCGATCTGGCGCCGCCCGAGAATCTCCAGCGCCTCGCGCAGGGTCGTATCCGGCGGGCACGATACCAGCGGGCTGTGCATGGCCTGGCGTACCGGCCGCGCCAGCGTCCCGCGCACGCTCTCGCGCACCTGTCGGGCCTTGCGCATGCGGGCCGCGAGCGCGCGGTTGATGGCCTCGAGGAAGGCCGGGGACTCGGACTCGAGCCGCCGTACGGTTCCGTCCGGCACCTCCAGCAGCAGGCATTCGCCGCGCGCGTGCGCAGTCGAGCGGTAGTCGACCCCGTCGAGGTAGTTCGCCAGGCCGATCAGATCGCCGGGCTGGGCCTGGCGCACGTCGCCACGGCCGCTGATCTGCTCCAGCTCGCCGTCGAGGTGGATGAACACGCTCCCGCGGTAGGCGTCGCCGGCGCGGTACAGGTCGCGGCCCGGCTTTACCCGCACCACCGTGCCGGCGTCCACCAGCGCGTCGATGGCGGTGGCATCCAGCCCGCCCAGCAGCGGCGACTGGGCGATCCGTTCGCGTGCGAGCTCCGTGTCCATCGATCGATCGCGTCCCGTCCGCGGTGGCGCTTGGTCGCCGGGGGTCCCGGGGCAGTATACTCGGCGGCGTTTCCGGTGGTGGCGAGGTGCCTGATGGGCGGCGAACCCTTCGACTATGTCTTCGTCCTGGTCACGGCCGCGATCGCCTGGCACGGGATCACCTATCGCGACGAGGCCGGCGAGAGCGACATCGGCCGCCTGCTGATGGGGTGCATCGCGCTGCTGTTCTGCCTGCGGGTGCTGTTCGTCGATATCTTCCGCGTCTTCGGCTGAACCGCCGCCGACGGCGGCGCGGTCACCCGTTCCCTTCCACCTGCCGCTCGATGCGGTAACTGTCCTGCGCGGCATCCTGCTCCGGCGAGCGCAACACCCGCTCCTCCGGCGGCAGCTCCAGCTGGGCGGCGAGGTAGTCCGCGCGGTCGCCGATGGTGGGCGGGCTCGGCTGGTTGCGCAGGAAGCGGGTCAGCCAGCCCGGTCCCTCGGCCAGCTCCGGATCGAGTTCGAGCGCTCGGCGGTAGTCCGCCAGCGCCTTCTCGTAGCGGCCGGTACGGTCGTAGAGGATGGCCCGGTTGGCGTAAGTGGCGCCGAAATCGGGGTCGGCCTCGATCGCGCGGTCGAATTCGGCCAGGGCCGCGTCGTAGCGCTGCAGTTGCATGAGGCTGCGTGCCAGCCCGCGGCGCGCATCGAGGTGGCCGGGCTGGCCTTCCAGCACCTGCGCGTAGCCGGAGCGGGCCTTGTCGTAGTGGCCGTCCGCAAACGCGCGGTGGGCCGCGGCCAGCGTCACGCTGGTGGCGTCCTGCGGCCGGATGAAGCCGTCGTAGATGGTCCAGCCGACCCAGCCGAGGACCATCACCAGCGCCGTGACCTTCAGCGTTCGGTAGAGCCGGTCATCCACGGCCGGGGGCCCCCAGGGTCGCCAGGTTGAACACGATCGAGAAGAAGATGACGACCAGCAGGGCGACGAGCCGGGCGCGCTGCAGTTGTCCCTGGCGCTCGAGCTCGGGCAGCGCCTCGCCGCGCTTGCGCTCGAGGCGGCGCACGCTCATCACCCAGATGAGCCGGGTTACGGGCACGAACAGCAGCGCCGCGAGCACCACCACCGAGAGGGTGAAGAAGACCGGCTCGCTCATGGATCCTGCTTGTCGATTGCCTGCACTCAAGCTGCCTGAAAGCGGTGCAGCCGGCAAGTGGTCCCGGCGGAAAGCAGCGGGGCCGCGTCCTGCGGCCCCGCCTTTCCGAATGGTCTGCACCGCGGGGCGTCCCGCCCCTGGCAGGGTTGCTTACGGTTTGCTGACGTCGAGATGGACGTCGCCGATGTCCTCGGCGAGCACCTCGATCTCGCGCTTGGGCACCGTGGACAGTTCCATCTTGTACGCCAGGAACCACATCATCCCGACGCCAAGGATCCAGAACAGGATCTGCCAGGCCCAGATCGACGGCATGCCGAACGTCCAGGTGCTGATGTCGTTCGGGTTGCCGAAGATCGTGTTGCCGATGACGGCGCCGGGGCCGATGCCGAAGAAGAACCAGGCGATGGTCACGATCCAGGCGATCGGGACCAGGTGCCGCTTCTCCGCCGGCAGTCCGGCGTGCTCGCGCAGGAAGTTGTGGTAGCTCATCCGATGCTCGGTCTCGGCCCGGTTCTGCGTGACCGCCGAGATCAGGATCGCCGGGACCAGGTTGAACAGCAGGCCCCAGAACGCCGAGTGCATCGTCAGCGGCCAGCGGCCCCAGGGCAGGCCCGGGAACATCTGGGTGCCGATCTTCTCGGTCAGCGTCACCGCGATCAGGCCCAGGATCAGGCCCACCGTGATCCCCTGGCGCGTGAGCCAGGGCCACCAGCAGACGGCGATCAGCGCCGGCCACATCTGGAAGCCGTAGGCGACCGCGAGACCGCCGAGCAGCACCAGGGCGTCCGTCGCCGTGGTCGCCACGACCAGCGCGGCCAGCACGATGATGAGCACGCCGATGCGGCCCGCCAGCTTCTGCTGCACGTGGTTCGCGTTCGGCATCACGTACCGCTTCAGCAGGTCACGCGTGAGCATGCCGCCGGCCGTGGACATGTAGGCCGCACCGGTCGACTGCATCGCCGCCAGCGCGCAGACCGACAGCAGGGCCGCGAACCACGGCACGTGCTCGCCCACGAAGTAGATGTACTGCGGCACCAGGTTGCCCTGCGCGCCCTCCGACTCCAGCAGGTCCTTGCCCCGCAGGCCTTCGGCAAAGATGTTGCTCACGAGCCCGGGATTGGCCTCCATCATGGCCCGGTCGGCACCGAGGAAGTGGCCGCCGAGGCCCTGGATCGCGGTGAACACGATCAGGATGAAGCCGATCACGGCCGAGGACGCCCACACCTGCTGCGGGGCGAACGGCTTCGGGTTGTGGTTGGAGAAGGCCCACATGGAGAACGCCGGCGAGGACTGGATGCCCATCAGCGCGAACATGTAGGTGAGGATCATCACGCCGGTCCAGGCGCCGCCCTGGGCGGACGGTCCGCTGGCCACGGCCTGGATCACGCCGGGGATGGCGATGTAGTGGCTGTAGCCGTCAGGCGTGCGCGTCTCGTCGAGCTGGCCCAGCTCGAAGATGGCCTGATTCAGGTTGCCCCAGCCGCCGAGCTGCACCAGCGCGATGATGCCGATCGCGAGGATGCCGAAGGCGAGCAGCACCGCCTGTGCCGTGTCCACCCAGGCCACCGCCCGCAGGCCGCCGGAAGCGACGTAGATGATCACGACGATCGACAGCAGCCACATGCCGAACTCGATGCCCAGCGCGCCGTCGGTCAGCACGTTGAACAGGAAGCCCGAGGCACGCAGCTGGATGCCCAGATACGGCACCGAGAAGATCAGGGCCACGATCACCGTCAGGATGCGGATGGTGTCGCCGCGGAAGTAGGTCGACAGCATCTCGCCGGGTGTCACGAACCCGTAGCGCTTGCCGAGCATCCACTGCCGCTTGAGGAAGATCACGCCCGTGAAGGGGATCGTGATCGCGTAGAACGAGGCGTAGGCGTACTGGAATCCGCTCGTGTAGAGCAGGCCCGGGTGTCCCATGAAGGTCCAGCCGGAGAACGACGTCGCCGTCGCCGCCAGCACGAACACCCAGATCGAGATCCTGCGTCCGGCGATGAAGTAGTCCGAGGCGGTGCGCGCGGACATGGCGCCCCGGATACCCATCCAGATGCAGTAACCCCAGTACAACGCCACGAACACAATCAGCCATACGACTTTTGCTTCCATCGGAAGGAGCCCCCGTGGTTATTCGTGGTGTCGTTGCTCAAAGCAGGCGCCGCACACAGGCGGTGCGCCTTCAGAACTCTTACGCCAGTTCCATGCCAGAACAGAAAACCATTTTGGATCAATGGGTTGGGATATTCCTGCCGACGACAGTCGGCACAGGTGTTACCGATCGTAACAACCGGCCCGGGGCCCGGTGTCACCGCCGGTAACGCCGTCAGCGCAGCGAGCGGGCGAGATCCATGCGCTGGCGGCGCTCCCACAGCGACTTGCGGCTGATGCCGAGGCGCCGGGCGAGCTCGGTCTCGGTCAACCGGTCCTGGTGGGCGAGCACGAAGGCGCGGAAGTACTCGTCGAGCGTCAGCTCGAAGCCATGGCCGCCCCCGTTGCCGGCGCTGCGGGGCGGGTCGCCGAGGCCGAGCAGCTCGGCGTGGATGGTGCCGTCGTCGCACAGGATCACCGCGCGCTCGATGGCGTTCTCCAGTTCGCGCACGTTGCCCGGCCAGTGGTAGCGGCGGATCGCCGCAACCGCGTCCTCGCCGAGCTCGGGCGGCTGGCGGTTGGTCTTGTGGGCGGCCTTCTCGAGCATGTAGTGCGCGAGCTCGAGCAGGTCCTCCGGGCGCTCGCGCAGGGGCTTCAGCTGAAGCACCAGCTTCTGCAGGCGGTAGAACAGATCCTGGCGGAAGGTGCCGGCGCCGCACATGGTGTCGAGGTTGCAGTGGGTCGCGGCGATCAGCCGGATGTCGACCCGGCGCGCCCGCGAGGCGCCGACCGGCCGGATCTCGCCGTCCTCCAGCACCCGCAGCAGCTGTGCCTGCGCGGCCAGCGGCAGCTCGCCGATCTCGTCGAGGAACAGGGTGCCGCTGCTGGCGGCCTCGACCAGGCCGATGCGCTTGCCGGCCGCACCCGTGAAGGCGCCCTTCTCGTGGCCGAACAGCTCCGACTCGATCAGGCCCTCGGGGATGGCCGCGCAGTTGACGGCGATCAGCGGGCCCCCGGCGCGGGGACTGGCGTCGTGGATGGCGCGTGCGACCAGCTCCTTGCCGGTGCCAGACTCGCCGAGGATCAGCACCGTCACGTCGGTCGGCGCGACCCGCTGCACGCGCTCGCGCACCGCCTCCATGGCCGGACCGCTGCCGACCATGCCGCCGGTCGGGTAATCGCGCTCGAGGTCCTGCTTCAGGGCCGCGTTCTGGCGCGACAACCGCCGCTCCTTCATCGCCCGTTCGGTGATCAGCAGCAGTTCGTCATGGTCGAATGGCTTGGCGATGTAGTCGATCGCTCCGCGCTTCATCGACTCCACCGCCGATTGCACGCTGGCGTAGCTGGTCATGACCAGCACCGGGACGGCGGGCGCGTGCTCGATGATGTCGATGCCCTCGCCGCCGGGCAGCTTCAGGTCGACGATGATGAAGTCGAAGCTGTCCGGCGACAGCGCGACCGCGGCGTCGAAATCGGCCGCCGTGGTGACGGTGTAGCCGTGCCGCTCGAGCAGGCGCGCGAGCGCGTCGCGGATCACCTGCTCGTCGTCGATGACGAGGATGCCGCTCATGGTGCGGGTTCCCTTGCGGTTGCGGTGGACCGGCGGGCATGCAGCGGCAGGTCCAGCGTGACCACGGTACCCCGTGGCTGCCGCGGTGACAGCGAGACCTGGCCGCCGTGCTCCGCCACGATCGAGTGGATCAGGGGCAGCCCGAGCCCGGTGCCCTGGCCGACCGGCTTGGTGGTGAAGAACGGGTCGAACACCCGCTCGGCGATCTCGGGATCGATGCCGCTGCCGGCATCGAGCACCTCCAGCGTGACGCGGCCGTCGCCGTTGTCGTGCGCGCGTACCTCGACCGGGTCGCCGGGGCGCGAGGCGTCGACCGCATTCGCGAGCAGGTTCACCAGCACCTGTTGCAACAGCTGCGGGTCGCCGGTCACGGCCAGGTCCGGCGGGCACTGGTTGCGCAGCTCGACCTTGCGGGCGCCGCGGTCGAGGCCGATCAGGCGCATCGCCTCGTCGACCAGCGGCGCCAGTTCCAGCCGCTCGCGTGCCAGCGTGCGCTGACGGTCGGCATGCGCGAAGGCGAGCAGCGAGTCGACGATCGAGGAGATGCGCCGGGTCTGTTCGAGGATGGCGCGGGCGGTTTGCGCGCGGCTCTCGTCGGTCTCGTCGTAACGCAGGTTCTGCGCCAGGCTGGCCACGCCGGTCAGCGGGTTGCCGATCTCGTGGGCCACGCCGGCGGCCAGCCGCCCGATCGAGGCCAGGCGCTCGCTGTGGCGCAGTTCCGACTCCAGCAGCTCGTGATCGGTGCGGTCCTCGACCAGAAGCACCAGGCCGCCACCGTCGCCGGCGGCCCGCGCCGGGCCCTCCAGCCGGGCCTTGTGCAGGTTGCACCAGCGTTCGCGACCCTCGACCCGGAAGGTCTCGCGGAAGCGATGCTGTTCCTCGTCGCGGGCGAAGCGCGCGAGGCCCGGGCCCCAGGGGCCCGGCAGGTCCTCCAGCCGCTTGCCGATGGCGTCGCGCGCGGGGATCCCGGAGACGACCTCCATCGCGAAGTTCCAGATCACGATCTCGCCGTCGGGGTCGAGCGAGCAGACCCCGAGCGGCAGCTCGTGCAGCACGTCCCGGTGGTAGCGCTGCAGCGACTCGAGCTGGGCGGTCAGGCCGCGTACGCGGCTGCGCGAGTCGGCGAGACGCTCCTCCATGAAACGGATGCCGTCGGCCAGGGCGATGTGCGAGCCGTGCTCGAGCCGCAGTCGGTCGTCGACGATCAACTGCGCCAGCATCGGGCCGACCAGCCCCGACAGGTTGCGGTGGATGCGCTCGCGCAGCAGCCGCAGCTCGGTGGGGCGCGGCTCGGTGCGCGGCATGTCGAGCTCGGCCAGCGCCTTGCGGACCTCGGTGCGCGCGGCGCTGCGCCCGACCAGCCGCGCCAGCCGGCGTTCGAAGTCCTCCGGCGAGCGCGCCGCGACGCGGCCCGCGAGCGGGATCAGCCGCTGCTGGGCACAGGCCATCGCCGCCTTGGCCCCGGCATCGGTCGGGCGCGTGGCCAGCGAGCCGAGCACGAACAGCAGGCCGTTGAACGCCAGCGACCAGAACGTGGCCGCGGTCCAGAGATTGGCGTGCTCGGGTGCCAGCAGCGCCACCAGATCGGTATCGCCGCTGAGGATGTCGGAATTGACCAGCAGCGGCACGATCAGCGTGCCGAACCAGACCAGGGCGCCGCCGAGCAGGCCGGCGAGGAAGCCCGTGGCGGTGGCGCGCTGCCAGAACAGCACCCCGATCAGGCCGGGCAGCAGCTGGGCGACGGCGACGAACGAGATCAGGCCGAGCTGCACCAGGCCCTGGTTGTTCACGATCACGCGGTAGAAGCCGTAACCGGCGGCCACGACCAGCGCGATCATGATGCGCTTGCCCCACAGCACCCAGCGGTAGAGGTTGGTCTGCGGCCGGCGGCTGATGAAGCGGGCCGGCAGGATCAGGTGGTTGAGGCACATGGACGCGAGCGCGATCGTGGTCACGATCATCATCGCGCTGGCCGCCGAGATGCCGCCGATGAAGGTCACCAGCGGCAACAGGCCGTGCTGCTGACCGAGCGTGATGCCGAGCACGTAGAAGTCGGGCGGTGTTGCCACATTCATCGACTGGCCGGCCCACAGGATCGGCACGATCGGCAGGTTCAGCAGCAGCAGGTAGAGCGGGAACAGCCAGCTGGCCGTGCGCAGCCCGCGCGGGTTCAGATTCTCGGTGAAGGCCATGTGGAACTGGCGCGGCAGCAGGAAGGCGGCGCAGAAGGCGAGCAGGGTCAGGGTGAGCCAGGGTCCCGTCGTCACCGGCTCGTACAGCGCCGCCACCGCCTCGGGGTGGGCCTGGGACCACTCGGCCAGCCCGCCGAGGCCGCCGAACACCCCCCAGACCGCGAACGCGCCGACGGCGAGCAGGGCCAGCAGCTTGACCGCCGACTCGAAGGCGATGGCGACCACCAGCCCGCTGTGCTTCTCGCGCGGGGTCACGTGGCGCGCACCGAACAGGATCGCGAACACGACCAGCGTGGCGCAGAAGACGAACGCCAGCGCGTTCGGCGCCAGCTCCTGCGTGAGCACCTCGACCGACTGGGTCACGGCCTGAATCTGCAGCGAGATGTAGGGCAGGATGCCGAGCAGCATGAACAGCGTGACCGCGAGCCCGGTCAGCGGTCCGGGGTAGCGGAACGCGAACAGGTCGGCGAGCGAGGTCAGCTGGTACTCGCGGACCAGCCGCAGCAGCGGCATCAGCAGCACCGGGGACAGCAGGAAGGCGATGGTGACGCCGAGATAGATGGTGAGGAACGAGTAACCCGAGCCGTGCGCGAAGCCGACACTGCCGTAAAAGCTCCAGGAAGTGGCATAGACCCCGAGCGAGAGGGCGGCGGTGACCGGATGGCGCGCGAGGCCCTCGGGCAGGTAGCCGTGCTCGGCGAGCCAGGCGACCAGGAACAGCAGCGCCAGGTAGCCGACGCCGACCCCGAACAGCAGCCACAGGTCAAGCGTCACGGTGCCGCTCCAGCCAGTGGTGCAGGGCGACCAGCCCGATCAGCAGGGCCCAGAGCACGAACGGGAAATACCAGGGCAGGCCCGCGGTCGCCCACCAGGTCGTGAAGGGCGAGGCGAACAGCGCCAGCGCCACCACCAGCAGCAGGACGACCGCGTCGAGGCGGCCACCAGGGGTCGAATCCGGCTCCATGCCGCGAACCTAGCATGCTTTGTTACGTTTGGTAACAGGCCGGCGGCGCCGGGCCCCCGCGCTCAGGCGGCCGGCGCCGGGAGCGGCCCGGCCGGGATCCGGTCCGGGTCCCAGGACTCCAGTGCGAAGCGGTGGAACTCCGACACCTCGGTGGGTGGCTCGGGCGGATCCGCCTGACCGAGGAAGCGCCAGGCGGCGAGCAGCGCGGGCAGGGGGGCGGCCGGGTCGACCGGCGCGGCGCCGGTCTGCTTGCTGAGCTTGTCGCCGTCGGCGGCGACGGCGAGCGGCAGGTGGCGCCAGCCGAGCGCGGGCAGCGCCAGCGCCGCCTGCAGCGCCTGCTGTACCAGGGCCGACGGCAGCAGGTCGGCGCCACGCACGACATCGGTCACGCCGAGCGCGGCGTCGTCGATCGTCGTCGCCAGGTGGTAGGCGACCAGGCCGTCGCGGCGGCGCACGACCGGGTCGCCCATCTCGCGCGCCGTGTCGAGCGCGTACTCGCCCTGGCCGCGGTCGGCCAGCGCGATCCGGCCAGGCGGCAGCCGCAGGCGCAGGGCGGCGTCGTCGATCCCGGCCGGCGGCCGGTCGCGGCAGGTCCCCGGGTAGACCGGCCCGAGCGGGCCGCGCGCCGCCGTGCGCGCCAGCGCCTTGCGGCTGCAGGTGCAGCAGTAGACCTGGCCGTCGCGCCGCAGCCGCGCCAGGGCCTCGTGGTACGCGTCCTGGCGCTCGCCCTGGTAGATCACCGGCCCGTCCCACTCGAGGCCGAGCGCCTCGAGCTGGCGCAGGATGTGGTCGATGGCGCCGGGCTGCTGGCGCGGCGGGTCGATGTCGTCGATGCGCAGCAGCCAGCGGCCGCCGGCGCGGCGCGCCTCGAGCCGACTGCCGAGCGCCGCGATCACGGAGCCGAAGTGCAGCGGTCCGGTGGGCGAGGGCGCGAAGCGGCCGACGTACTCGCTCATGCCGCGTCCGGATTCCGCGCGCGCAGGCGCCAGGAGCGGCGCATCGTGAGGGCGTACAGGGTCGGCACGACGAACAGGGTCAGCGCGGTCGAGACCACCAGACCCCAGACGATCGCGGTCGCCACCGGCCCCCAGATCAGCGACTCGCCACCGAGCCCGGTCGCGAGCGAGAACAACCCGGCGACGGTGGTGGTGGAGGTGATCAGGATCGGGATCACCCGCCGGCGCGCGGCGAACAGGGTCGCGTGCAGCACCGACATGCCCGCGTCGAGACGGGTGTTGGCGGCCGAGACCAGCACGATCGCGGCGTTGACCGCGATCCCCGACAGCGCCACCAGGCCGTACATGGTGTACAGGGACACCGGGTTGGCCGTGACCATGAGCCCGGCGGTGACGCCGGTGAAGGCCATCGGCACCGTGGTCAGGATCATGAACGGCTGGAAGTAGCTGTGGAACTGGGTGCCGAGGATCAGGTACATCAGCCCCACACCGAGCAGAAACAGCACCGCCATCGAGTCGATGCTCTCGGTGATGTCGTCCAGCAGCCCCGAGCTGTCGATGTCGATCTCGGGGTGGCGCTCGCGCATCCCCTCCCAGCGCCCGAGGATCCACTCGTTGGCCGCCACCGTGTCGGTCCGTTCGCGGTCGATGTCGGCCTCGACCGTGATCGTGCGGCGGAAATTGTAGTGGCGGATGCTGGCGAGGTCGGGCCGGCGCTCGACCTCGACCAGCTCGGCGAGCGGCACCGAGCCGCCGGCCGGTGTCGGCAGCGATACCGCCAGCACGTCGTCGACCGCGGCCAGGTCCCGTCGGGGACCGGCGACCCGCACCTCGCGCTCCTCGCCGCGGTCCTGGAAGGCGCTGACGATCTCGCCGTCGACCATCAGCTTGACCGCCCGCGCCACCTGCGCCGGCGACAGCCCGGCGCGGTGCGCCGCCGTGGCGTCCACCCTCAGGGCGAGCGTCATCTGTCCCAGGGTGTCGTCGTCGGTGATGTCGGTGATCGCTTCGTTGGTCGCCATCACCCCCTTCAGCTCCTCGGCGGCGGCCCGGATGCGCTCGAAGTCGCTGCCACGCATCTTCAGGCTGATCGGCTTGGTGGTCGGCGGGCCGCCGGCGAGCTTGAGGAAGGTCACGTTGTCCGGGCCGGCGAGCCCCTGCACCCGCGGGCGCAGGTCGTCGACCAGGCGGTCGACCCCGCGCAGGTCGCCCGACTTCGGTCGCAACGACACGATCAGCTGGCCGTAGTGATCGCCGCGCAACGGCGCCGTCTCGGTGAACTTGCGGCCGGCGTAGGCGACGATCTCGCGCAGCTCGGCGTCGCGGAGTCCCGCCCGGATGCGCCGCTCGACCGCGAGCGTCTGTTCCAGCGTCCGTTCCAGCCGGGTGCCGATCGGCATGTCGACGTTGACGTAGAACAGCCGCACGGGGTCGCTGGCGAAGAACTCGCGCCGCACCCCGGTCTCGGTGGCCACGGCGGTGATCGCGAGCAGGAACAGCGCCAGCGCGCTGATCAGCATCAGCTTCGGCCAGCGCATGGCGCGGGTGAGCAGCCGCGTGTAGCGGTTGCGGATCCACCACAGCGCCCGCGTGCGCAGGCGCTGGTGGCGCGAGGGGCGGGTGAGGTCGACCCGCGCCGACAGGATGTGCACCGGCAGGAACCAGTAGGCCTCGATCAGGCTGATCGCGAGCGCGGTCGTGACCACCATCGGCACGAGGAACATGAACTTGCCGAGGATGCCCGGCAGCAGCATCAGCGGCAGGAAGGCCGCGATCGTGGTCGCGACCGCGCTGGTCACCGGGGCGAACACCTCGCGCAGGCCACCGATCACCGCCGTCTGCACGGGCTCGCCGCGCTCGAGCCGGTAGTAGATCGCCTCCACCACGACCACCGCGTCGTCCACCAGCATGCCGAGCGCAATGACGATCCCGAGCAGCACCATCACGTTCAGCGTGTGGTCGGCGGCGAACAGCACACAGAAGGTGCCGGCGAGGATCGCGGGGATGCCGATCGCGGTCAGCAGCGAGATCCCGGTGCCGAGGAACAGCCAGGTGACGACCAGCACCAGCAGCAGGCCGATCAGCAGGTTGGTCTGCATCACGTCCAGCGCCTTGCGGGTGATCTCGGTCTGGTCGTCCGCCATCACCAGGCGCACGCCGCTGCCGGTCTCGATGCGGTTGCGGTCCTCGACGTAGGCGGCGAGGCGCTCCACCAGGTCGAGGGTGTTGGCGCGCGCGGTCTTGTTCACGGCCAGCATCACACCCGGCCGGCCCTCGTGGCGCACCAGCGTCGCCGGCTCGCTGCGGCCCCGCTGCACGGTGGCCAATGCATCGAGCGGGATCTCGCCGGCGGCTGTCGCCACCGGCAGCCGACCGAGCAGCGCCGGGTCGGCGCTGGTGCCGCTGACGCTGACCAGCCATTTCTGCGAGCCGACCTGGACGTCGCCTGCGGCCAGGTCGCGGAAGTAGTTGCGCACCGTGTCGGCCACCGCGTCCGGCGCGATCGCGTAGGCGTCCAGTCGCTCCGGGTCGAGGATCACCTGCAGCTCGGGCTCGGTCAGGCCGGTGGCGATGATGCTGTCGACCCCGGTGAGCTGCTCGATCTCCTGCTGGATCAGCTCGGCCTGGTGCCGCAGCCGCTCGCCGTCGGCCGGTGCGGTGACCACGATCGTGGCCGAGGGGAAGGCGTTGGCGGTGGTGATCTCGAGCACGCGCGGATCGTCGGCATCATCGGGCAGCTCGTCCTCCGCCGAGCGGATCTCGCGCCGCAGGTCGGCGGTGCGCTCGCGGAAGGTGTCCTCGTCGATGTCCTCGAAGCGCACCAGGATGCTGGAGACGCTCTCGCGGCTGGTGCTGGAGACGAAGCGCACGTCGCGCACGTTGCGGATCGCGCGCTCCAGCGGATCGGTCACGCGGCGCTCGACATCGCGCGCGGTCGCGCCGGGCAGGATCGTGGTGATGTCGATCCAGTTGAAGTTGATGCTCGGGTCCTGCGGGCGCGGCAGCAGGACGTAGCTGGCCGTGCCCAGCGCGAGCACCAGCACGAACAGGGCGTTCGCGAGGACGTGGTTGCCGTACAGCCGCGCCAGCACGCCCGCCTACTCGACGAGCTCGATCGCGGCACCGTCGGTCGCGGCGTGGCGGCCGTCGACGATGATGCGGACACCCGGGTCCAGGTCCGCAGGGGCCGGCCGGCCCTCGACGGCCCCGTCGAGGGGGCGGAAGCGGGCGCGGCCGGCATCGACCAGGAACACCCCCAGGCGGCCGTCGCGCCGCACCAGCAGGTCGGCCGGGACCGCCGTGCGGCTCGATCGCCAGTGCACGCGACCGGCTGCGCCCGGTCGCGGTCGCGGCCCGGAAAATGCCAGCCGGATCTCCTCGGTACGGGTCGCCGGGTCGATCACCCCGGTGCGGCGGGGCCGGTCGACCGGGTAGCGCCGGTCGCCGCTGTGGAAGGCGATCGCCGTGGCCTCGAGCAACGACGCGGCCGACTCGGCCGGTGCGGTGGCGCGGACCTCGATGGCATCGACGGCGACCAGGCTGAGCAGCGGCGTGCCCGGCTGGACGAAGTCGCCGACCGCGCGATGCCGTGCCGCGACCATCCCGGCCACCGGTGCGGAGACCTCGCAGCGGTCGACGTCGCGGCGTGCCCGGGCCAGCTCGGCCTCGCGTGCGGCTACGGACTCGAGCCGGGCGCTGTGCTCCGCCTCGGCGCGGTCGAGTTCCTCGGCCGCGACCGCGTCCCGGGCGCGCAGGCGCCGCACCCGTTCCAGCTGCAGGCCGCTCAGCCGCGCGAGGGCACGGGCCTCCCGGAGACGTGCCGCGGCCGCGTCCCGCGCATCGGTGGCGTCGACGCACTCGAGCCGGGCGAGCGGGTCGCCGCCGGCAACCCGGTCACCGACCTCCACGAGGAAACGCTCGACCGGCGCCGCCAGTCGCGCCGGCACCTCGGTCCGCTGCAGGGCGATCGCCGTCGCCGGGGCACTGCGCTCGATCGCGACGAACAGCTCGCCCGCGGGGCGGGCGGTCACCGGCAGCGGGGCCTGCTCCCCCACGGCGGCGGCGGGCATCAGCAGGAGCAGTGGCAGGAGAAGACGGAGCTGGCGAGCCATGGCCCGATCCCGGGGCAGCGCGGAGGTGCGCATCGTAGCGATTTCCCGCGCACGGCGTCACCGTCGCCCCGGCCGAGGGCCCGCCCGACCCGGCCCGCGGGCGGCCGCGGGGTGGGCCGCGGCCTTTCACGCGTGTCCCGGGTCCCTGCGAACGATTATTCGCCGCTGCGGGGCGTTTCCGCGCGATATTCCTCTGGCGGCCGGAAATGCGGATGATTTATCCGATTTTGCGGGGGGTGTGCAATCGACCACCCGTATGGGTTAGGTTTTTTGCCGGACGACGGTCGATCCCGGCAGCGCTCGAAATTGCCGGGTCGGAGCGGCGCTCGGCCCCGGACCGGGTGTTGCACCGGAGTCGGCCATGGCGTATTCCTGTGTCAGGCAAACCGAGGTAAGCGACCATGTCACTTCCGAAATTCCGTTCCATTCTCACCCTCGCGGCGGCGGCCCTCGCCCTCACGCTGCAACCGGCGGCCCAGGCGGCCAGCTGGAAGTACGCGTTCGAGGAGGCGCTGACCGACGTGCAGGGCGTATACGCCCAGAAGTTCAAGGAACACATCGAGGCCAACTCCAATCACAAGATCCAGCTGTTTCCCTACGGGACGCTGGGCGAGTCGGCGGACATCATGGAGCAGACCCGCGCGGGCATCCTCCAGTTCGTCGACCAGTCGCCGGGCTTCACGGGCTCGCTGATCCCGGAGGCGCAGGTGTTCTTCGTACCGTACCTGCTGCCCGAGGATCACGATGCCCTGGTCAACTTCTTCCGTAACAGCGAGGCGATCCACCGGGACCTGAAGAAGCTCTACAGCGAGAAGAACCTGGAGCTGCTG
Source organism: Halofilum sp. (in: g-proteobacteria) (assembly GCA_033721835.1). Lineage (GTDB taxonomy): Bacteria > Pseudomonadota > Gammaproteobacteria > XJ16 > Halofilaceae > Halofilum. Next base: position 23,330 of record JAWWAE010000010.1, read on the forward strand.
GTGATGTTCCCCGAGGGCGAGGTCGTGATGAACACGAAGAAGCCCGTCCGGTCGCCGAAGGATCTCAACGAAGTGAAATTCCGGGTGATGACCAACCCGCTGCTGGTCGAGACCTACCGCTCGTTCGGGGCGACCCCGACCCCGCTGCCGTGGGGCGAGGTCTACGGCGGCCTGCAGACCAACATCATCCAGGGCCAGGAGAACCCGCTGTTCTGGGTCGAGTCGACCAAGATGTACGAGGTGACCAACTCGATCACGTTCACCGGCCACAGCAACTTCACGACCGCCGTGATGGCCAACGAGAACTTCTACGAGGGTCTGTCTGACGCCGATCAGAAGCTCGTTCAGGACGCGGCCTGGGTGGCGTTCGACCACATCGTGGACTACCAGAAGGGCCTGTCCGAGAAGTCGCTGAAGAAGATCAAGGAGGCCAAGCCCTCGATGACCGTGATCCGCCTGTCCGAGGAAGAGCGCAAGCCGTTCAAGAAGGCGGCCAAGGAAGTCGAGCGCAAGTTCATCGACATGGTCGGCAAGAGCGGCAAGAAGATCCTGGATCAGTTCAAGCAGGACCTGAAGGAAGCCCAGAAGGCGACCATGTAAGGCACGATCCGGGGCGGCGCACAGCGCCGCCCCGGATCATTTCGTCCGGACCAACGCGGGGTCGTTGCCGCCGCGGCGCCGGGCTGCGAGGGGTGTGGATCGCAGTTTCACCCGGGAGGTGGGGGCGATGCCCGAAGATACCGAGAAAGAATACGAGTCGACGCTACCCGGGCCGCTACGAGTCATCGACATGGCGTTCAGCCGCCTGGAGTCCTGGATCCTCGCAGGCGGCGTACTCCTGATGGCGTTGAACACCTGCAGCAACGTCGTCGGGCGCTTCGTCTTCCAGCAGAGCATCTTCTTTTCCAGCGAGCTCAACCGGATCCTGATCGTCCTGATCACGTTTGCCGGTGTCAGCTACGCCGCCCGCCAGGGGCGGCACATTCGCATGTCGGCGATCTACGACGCGCTCCCGTTCATGGGCCGGAAGATCATGATGATCACGATCTGCATCGTGACCTCGATCTCGATGTTCTTCCTGTTCTATTTCTCGATCGTGTACGTGTATTCCGTGTACGAGTCCGGCCGCGTGCTCTCGGCGCTCCAGATCGGGGTGTTCTGGGCCTACCTGTACGTCCCGGTCGGCTTTTTCTTCACCGGCATGCAGTACGCCCTGACCGCCATCAAGAACCTGACCACGTCGGATGTCTACGTTTCGACTCATGTGCTGGATGGCTACGACGAGACCGAAATCGAGGTCTGAGTCGAGCGCCGACCTGGAGTAGATCGCCATGACCACCGTGCTGATGACCACCATGATCGTCCTGCTCCTGCTGGGATTCCCGATGATGGTGACGCTGATCATCGCCGCGTTCATCGGCTTCTACATGAGCTTCGGCGGCATGGGTCAGATGGAATTCATGATCCAGCAGTTCATGGCGGGCATCCGGCCGGTATCCCTGATCGCGGTACCCATGTTCATCCTGGCGGCGGACATCATGACCCGCGGGCAGTCCGCGGGACGCCTGATCGACATGGTCATGCGCTTCGTCGGGCACGTGAAGGGGGGGCTCGCGGTGAGCACCGCCACGGCCTGCACGCTGTTCGGCGCGGTGTCCGGGTCGACCCAGGCCACCGTGGTGGCGATCGGCTCGCCGTTGCGGCCGCGGATGCTGAAGGCCGGCTACAAGGACTCGTTCACGCTGGCACTGATCGTGAACGCGAGCGACATCGCCTTCCTGATTCCACCCAGTATCGGCATGATCATCTACGGCGTGATCTCGAACACCTCGATCGCCGAGCTGTTCATCGCCGGCATCGGGCCCGGCCTGATGATCCTGGCGATGTTTGCGACCTACAGCGTGATCTACGCCAAGATCAACAATGTCCCGACCGAGCCGAAGTCCAGCTGGTCCGAGCGCTGGGATTCGGTCAAGAAGGCCATCTGGCCGCTCGGCTTCCCGGTGATCATCGTCGGCGGCATCTACGGCGGCATCTTCAGCCCGACCGAGGCCGCGGCGGCCTGTGTGCTGTACGCGATCATCCTCGAGTTCATTGTCTTCCGCGAGCTCAACGTCAGCGACATCTACACGATCGCCAAGTCGACCGGGCTGATCACGGCAGTGGTGTTCATCCTCGTCGGCGCCGGTGCGGCATTCGCCTGGATCATTTCGTTCGCCCAGATCCCGCAGGCGCTGCTGGACGCGGTGGGGATCAGCGACTTCGGCCCGACGGGTGTGCTGATCGCGATCGCGATCGCGTTCTTCATCGGCTGCATGTTCGTGGACCCGATCGTGGTCATCCTCGTGATGGTGCCGATCTTTGCGCCGGTCGTTAATGCCACCGGGCTCGACCCGGTGCTGGTGGGTATCATGATCACCCTGCAGGTCGCGATCGGCTCGGCCACGCCGCCGTTCGGCTGTGACATCTTCACGGCGATCGCGATCTTCAAGCGGCCGTACATCGAGGTGATTCGCGGCACTCCGCCGTTCATCATCATGTTGATCACGGCGGCCGCGTTGCTGATCATCTTCCCGGAGATCGCGCTGTTCCTGCGCGATCTGGCGTTCCGCTGACGGCTGCGGATTCGCCGTTGCGCAAAGGCGGCAACCGACCTTACCTGTAAAGGGGTGTTGCGGGCATGTTCAAGAAGATCCTGGTTCCGGTGGACGGCTCGAAGGCGGCCCTGGCCGCGCTCGAGGTCGCGGTCGACCTGCAGAAGCTGACCGAAGCGGAGATCCAGCTCCTGTGCGTGTACAAGCACCACAGCCTGGTCGAGGCATCCCTGTCCATGGTGCGTCCGGACGAGATCGACATCCCCGACGAGGCCCTGTCGCAGTACGCGAAGGACGTGGTCGAGCATGCGCGTGCCCACGCGGAGAAGCTGGGTTCGAAGAAGATCCGCGGGTTCGTCCGCAGCGGTCGTCCATCGAAGGCGATCGTGCAATCGGCCGAGGACAACAACTTCGACCTGATCGTCATGGGCTCGCGCGGTACCACCGGCGACGTCGACGGCATGCTGCTCGGCAGCGTCTCGCAGCGCGTGGCCGGCCGGGCGCACTGCCCGGTGCTGGTCGTCTGACGGCGTGCGGCTGGGCGTACTGTACCCGCCCTGCGGCGCCGAGTTCGAGTTCTACACCCACGGCGAGGCGCTCGCTCCCGATGTCCGCGTGACGCTCGTCGGCGTGCGCATCCACGGCGGCGACGACGAGCACGCGGTCGGGCACATGCGGCGCACGGCCGAGGTCGACAACCTGCTGCTGTCGGCCGAGGCGATCGCCCCCTTGAGACCGGATGCGGCGATCTGGGCCTGCACCAGCGGCAGCTTCGTCGCCGGGCTCGGCCACGCCCGCCGCCAGGCCGAGGCGATCGGCGAGGCGCTCGGCTGTCCCGCCACCAGCACCGCACTCGCCTATCTCGCCGCGCTGCAACAGCTCGGCATCGAGCGCGTGTCGGTGCTCGCTTCCTATCCGCAGGCGATGTTCGATGCCTTCCAGGCGTTTCTCGGCGAGGCCGGGATCGGGGTCGATGCCGGCGCCTGCCTCGACGTCGGCTCGGGACCCGCGGCCGCGGATATCGGGGATGAAGCACTGCTGGCGCGGGCGGCCGCTCTCGCCCCGCCACCCGGCGGCGCGCTGCTGATCCCCGACACGGCCATCCCGACCCTGCACCTGCTGCCGCGGCTGGCGGAACTGCACGAGGCGCCGGTGCTGACCGCCAACCAGGTCAGCCTCTGGCTCCTG
>JAWWAE010000011.1:0-25977 GCA_033721835.1 Halofilum sp. (in: g-proteobacteria)
TCCTGCCAGATCAGGTCCTCCTCGGGCACCTCGGGACCGAGGTAGCGCGACTTCGGGCCCATGTCGCGATGGATCAGCTTGAACCAGGCGCGCGCGAAGGCGTCCGCCAGCTCGGCCGGGTTCTCGTGGAAGTGCCTGGCGATCGGCGCGTAGTCCGGGTCCACCTTCAGGGACAGGTCGGTCGTCAGCATCATCGGCGGGTGCTTCTTCGACGGGTCATGGGCGTCCTGCACCAGGTGCTCGTCCGCCACGTCCTTCGGCGTCCACTGGAAGGCGCCGGCGGGGCTCTTGGTCAGCTCCCACTCGTAGCCGAACAGCAGGTCGAAGTAGCTGTTGTCCCACTCGGTCGGCGTGTGCGTCCAGGCGCCCTCGATGCCGCTGGTCATCGCGTACTCGCCCTTGCCGCTGCCGGCGCTGTTGCGCCAGCCGAGTCCCTGCTCCTGCAGCGGTGCGGCCTCCGGTTCGGGGCCGACGTTCGACGGATCGACCGCGCCGTGGCACTTGCCGAAGGTGTGACCGCCGGCAATGAGGGCGACCGTCTCGTAGTCGTTCATTGCCATGCGACCGAAGGTGTCGCGGATGTCCTTGGCGGCCTTGTACGGGTCCGGTTCGCCGTTCGGGCCCTCGGGGTTCACGTAGATCAGGCCCATCTGCACGTTGGCGAGCGGCTGTTCGAGCTCGCGATCACCGCTGTAGCGCTTGTCGTCGAGCCACTCCTTCTCGCTGCCCCAGTAGATGTCCTCCTCGGGCTCCCAGATGTCCTCGCGGCCGCCGGCGAAGCCGAAGGTCTTGAAGCCCATGTCCTCCAGGGCGACGTTGCCGGCCAGGATGATCAGGTCGGCCCAGGAGATCCGGTTGCCGTACTTCTGCTTCAGCGGCCACAGCAGGCGCCGGGCCTTGTCGAGGTTGCCGTTGTCCGGCCAGCTGTTGATCGGCGCGAACCGCTGCGCGCCGGTGCCGCCGCCACCGCGGCCGTCGCCGGTGCGGTAGGTGCCCGCGGCGTGCCACGACATGCGGATGAACAGCGGGCCGTAGTGGCCGTAGTCGGCCGGCCACCACTCCTGCGACTCGCGCATCAGGGCGACCAGGTCCTTCTTCAGGGCCTGGTAGTCGAGTTTCTTGAACTCCTCCTTGTAGTCGAAATCCTCGCCCATCGGATTGGACAGGGCGGAGTGCTGGTGGAGGATTGACAGGTTGAGCTGGTTCGGCCACCAGTCGCGGTTGTCCGTGCCGTCGCCGTGCAGCGCCGTCTGGCTGCCGTGCAGGACGGGGCACTGGCCCGCGGCCGGGATGTCTTTCGCGTTTGCGGCCATGTGGGTCTCCGATTGGGTCGTGTTGCGGGTGCTCGGGTCGGTGGACGAGCAAGGGTCTCGAGCCGGGGGGCCGGCGTGCCGCGACTGCGACGGCTGCCTGCTCGTGCCACGCGTGTCTGAGGGCGGGCAGCATAACGCCGCGGCCCCCGATTGAGCCAATTGAATAAATTGGGAATTACGATAGTCAGGAACTATCGAGTGGACCTGTTCGGCGGCTCAGCCGAACAGCATCAGCAGCAGCAGGTGGCTCGGCAGGTACAGGGCCAGCGGGAAGGCGACCATCAGGCCGCCCAGGTACAGCAGCGGGTGGACCCGCCGCTGCACCACCCCCTCCCCGCCGGGTCCGTGGACCCAGTTGATGTTGCGCTCGGGGTCGGTCACCGCGTAGGTGAGCGGCAGGACCAGCCAGGCGAGCGCGCTCATGACCGCCAGCGCGCGGGGGTCGTAGCCGAGCGCCCACACCAGCCACAGCAGCAGGATCGGCAGCGGGATGTGGAACAGGGACAGCGCCTTCAGGTGAACGGGGCGCTCGGGCTCGAACATGTAGTCGGTCATCCCGGTCAGGCGGCGACCGAGCAGCAGGCGGCTCAGCAGGCTCAGGTTCCACAGGAGCTCCGGCAGCAGGACCCCGACCGCCAGCGTGCTCGCCAGCAGGGCGCTCTCCAGCCACAGCGCCGGGATCGCACCGATCAGGGCGATGTCCGAGAACCAGAGATAGTTCTGCGGGCCATAGCGGAACCAGTACACCAGCAGGATGGCGACGGCGAGGAACGTGTAGACGAGTTTCAGCCAGACTGGGATCACCGGCCCTCCGGCCCGTCGGCGCGTGCGTGCCCACTATAAAGGCTGCGGGGTGGGACGGAAGCCCGCTTGCGTCCGGCAAGCCGCACGCGGGCCGCGCGACCTCGACCGGGTTCTCGTTGCCGCGCCGTCAGCCCCGGGGGTGCCCGGCGATCAACCGCAATCGCTCCAGCTCTTCCTCGGCCCGCACCTGGTTGGTCACGTCGTACTGGATGCCGAGGAAGTAGACCAGGTTGCCCTCGGGATCGAGCAACGGCTGCACGGTGAAGCGGTTGTAGAACAGCTCGCCGTTGCGGCGGTAGTTGCGCAGCGTGACCGTGGTCCCGCGACGCTCGGCGATGGCCTTGCGCACCTCCTCCAGCTCGGGCTGGTCGCGTTCCTCGCCCTGCAGGAAGCGGCAATTCTTGCCCAGGATGTCCTTGCGGTGGTAGCCGGTGACGGTCTCGAACGCCGCGTTGGCGTACACCAGCGGATTGTCGTCCAGGTCCGGATCCGAGATGGTGATCCCGGTGACGCAGGAATCCAGGATCTGCGACAGCACGTAGGGGATGGGTCCCCGGTCTTTCTCGACGACGAAATCCATTGTTTTTTCCTCGCAATCAGCGCTCGCGCTCGACCAGGCCCTTGATGTTGCGCACGGTGCGTTCAGCGCCGTCCTTGATGGCCAGGCGGATGAGCTTCTCGAAGGGGCGCATGAAGAATTCCACGCGCTTGAGTTCGAACTCGAAATGGATCCGCGAGCGCGCATCGCCCTCCGGATCGAAGTGATAGCGGATGGCGAAGCGGGCATCGCGCTCGCCGTCGAACTCGACACGCCGCTGCGGCTCCAGCCGTGTCACGCGGAACGTGGTCTCGCTGCGACGACCCTGGTCGATCCGGATCTGGCGGCCGCGCGATCCGACGCCGAGCGGGCCGCTGTCGAGCGGCTCGAGCTCGACGACCTCGGGCGACCAGCGCGGGTAGTTGTCGAAGAAGCGCACCACGACGAAGTCGAAGACGTCGTCGACGGGCCGCTCGATTGCGGTGCTGGATTGCGCCCGGATCACCTTGCCCCCCGCGGTGTACTCCGGTGTTTCGTCGGGCCGCGGCGGGCGGATGCAGGGCTCGTGTTGATGCGGGCTGGCCGTGAGGGTCAAGGCCGGGCGCGGAAGCCGGCCGGGGTGCGCGGTCGAATCGGACGGCCGGACAACCCGCAGGTTGCCCGGCCGTCTCGCCTGGCACTGGCTTGACTGGCCCTGGGGCCGTGCTGGTGGCTGGCGCGCCGGCGCTGCGGACGCGTTCGGGTCGCGCGTCAGGCGGCCCGCTGGTCGACCTGCATCAATTCGCGGAGTGCCTTCTCGCCCATGCGCAGGCGCGCACCGCCAGGGGTCTCCAGGGTGACCAGGCTCGGGTCCTCGTTGCTCGCGACCCTTAGCCGGCCGAACCCCGGCAGAACGAGTACTGCATCCACGGGCGGACGCCCGCTACGCTGGATCTCCATGTCGCACCTCCCGGCTCCATCGGTCTCCCGCGGAGTGCCCTTGGGGGATCAAGCATAGGCAGAGGTCGCGACGGGCTTTCGTGACGGGGGTCGCAAAAACCTCGCACATCGCGGCAACGTCCGTGCGCAAGTGTCTACTGGGTCGCGTTTTTCCAGGGTCCGCGAGGTCCGGCCGGGAGCTCGGGGCCGCCAGCGACAGGCGTACTAGCGAGGGCTGGCGGTGACCCGGAATCGACCCATCCGGCCCGCGCCGCCCGTGCGCCGGACGATGGCAGTACACTGACGGGCCGTGACCGGCGGCGGGGTAACGACCTGCGCGCGGGTCGGCCGGCGAGCCCGGGCTCGTACCGCATTTCAATCGAACGGGAGGGAGTCGCCTCGTGGCCAAGCTGAACATCGCCGTGATCCCGGGCGACGGGATCGGCAAGGAGGTCATCCCCGCCGGCATGCGGTTGCTGGAGGCGGCCGGTCGTCGCCACGGAGTGGCGTTCGAATGGACCGGGTTCGACTGGTCCTGCGAGACCTGGCACGAGACCGGGCGCATGATGCCCGAGGATGCCATCGAGCAGCTGCGCGGCTTCGACGCCATCTATCTCGGCGCGGTCGGCTTCCCCGGCGTGCCCGATCACGTGTCGCTGTGGGGCCTGCTGCTGCCGATCCGCCGTGCCTTCGACCAGTACGTCAACCTGCGCCCGGTGCGGCTGTTCGAGGGCGTGCCGTGCCCGCTCGCGGGCAAGCGCGCCGGCGACATCGACTTCTGGGTGGTGCGCGAGAACGTCGAGGGCGAGTACTCCTCCATCGGCGGGGTGCAGTACGCCGGCACCGAGCACGAGATCGTCTCGCAGCAGAGCGTGTTCACCCGCCGCGGCACCGACCGCATCCTTCGCTATGCCTTCGAGCTCGCGCGCTCGCGCGCGGCGAAACATCTCACCTCGGCGACCAAGTCCAACGGCATCTACTTCTCCATGCCGTTCTGGGACGCACGCGTCGCCGCGATCGCGCGGGAGTATCCCGAGGTTACGGTCGACCAGTACCACATCGACATCCTGACCGCGCACTTCGTGCGCAGGCCCGAGCACTTCGACGTGGTGGTGGGCTCCAACCTGTTCGGGGACATCCTGTCCGATCTCGGACCCGCATGCACCGGCACCATCGGCATCGCGCCCTCGGCCAACATCAATCCCGAGCGGGAATTCCCTTCGATGTTCGAGCCGGTGCACGGCTCGGCCCCCGACATCGCCGGGCAGGGCATCGCCAACCCGATCGGCACCATCTGGGCCGGCGCGATGATGCTGTCGCACCTCGGACACGAGGCCGTGCACGACGACCTGCTGGCGGCGATCGAGGCCGTGCTGCGCGACGGCCGTGCCCTCACACCCGACATGGGCGGCAAGGCCGGCACCGAGGAGCTCACGGCCACGATCGAGGATGCGCTGGCCTGAGCGCCACGGCCGTCTCCGACAGCCACTCTCCCGGGCGCCCGCGGCGGCTCAGCCCGTGGCGGGGGCGCGCTTGCGCAGGAGCGTCAGCCCGTCGCCGATCGGGACCAGGCTGAGGTCGACGCGCTCGTCGGCAAGCACGTGCTCGTTGAAGCGGCGCACGGCCACCGTGGCGGTGGAGGTGTCGCCGGGGTCGGCGACGCTGCCGTTCCAGAGCGTGTTGTCGACCGCCACCAGGCCCCCGGGGCGCAGCAGGCGCAGGCAGTGCTCGTAGTACTCGACCAGTCCCTCCTTGTCGGCGTCGATGTAGGCGAGGTCGAAGCTGCTGGCGTGGCCCGCGTCCAGCAGGGAGTTGAGCGCCTCGGCCGCGTCGAGGTCCAGGTGCTCAATGCGCTCGCCGACCCCGGCCCCGTGCCAGGCATCGTGCGCGATCCGCGTGACCTCGTCGTCGTTGTCGATACAGGTGAACAGGGCGTCCTCGCCGAGTTCCAGCGCCAGCCACAACGGCATGTAGCCGACATAGGTCCCGACCTCCAGCACCCTGCCGGCGCCCATCAGGTGCGCGACCAGGGCGAGCAGCTGCACCTGCTCGGGCGAGCTGATCAGGTTGGCGTCGTCGCGCGCGGTCGCCAGCTCGCGCAGCCGGCGGCAGGGCCCGGGCTCGCGCAGGGACACTTCATGCAGGTAGCGCTGCAGGGCAGGGTCGAGTTGCAGGGTGGCGGCGGACATGGGGCCTCCTGGGGGTCAGGGCTCCCGCATTGTTCGCTGCCGGGGCCATCTCGACAAGCCGCGTTCCCGCCCCGGATCGCGAGCAAGCCCGCTCCCACCGCTTCCGTTCAGGGCGGTCGCCACTCCCGCAGCCGCGACTCGTCCCGCCCGGCCGTCGGTCAACGCGGGCGCGCCGGGTTTCGAGCGACCCTGGGCAGCGCGCAGCGGCGGGAAGGGGTGGGAGCGGGCTTGCGCGCGATCATGTGGGCGGGGCGCCGCCGCGGTCCGACCATGCGGCCGAACCCTGTTATCCTCGATACCGACCGCCGCGGTCCGCGTTTCGCCGGCCTGCGGCACGCCCGACCGCACGCAGGAGGCAACCCCCATGAGAAGAATCCTCTCCGCGATCGTCACCGCCTGCATCGCCACGTTCGCCATGGCGGCGGGGGCGGCGCAGTGGAACATGGCGACCCCCTATCCCGACGCGACCTTCCACACGCAGAACGTGCAGCAGTTCGTCAGGGACATCGAGGCCGCGACCGACGGTGGCCTGTCGATCCAGGTCCACCCGGCCGGATCGCTGATCAAGCACCCGCAGATCAAGCGCGGGGTGCAGACGCGACAGGTCGAGGCCGGCGAGGTGTTCATCTCGCTGCTCGGCAACGAGGACCCGGTGTTCTCGGTCGACTCGATCCCGTTCCTCGCCACCAGCTACGGGCAGGCGCGGGCACTCTGGAATGCCTCGCGCCCGCACATCGAGGACGAGCTGGCTGCCGACGGCATCAAGCTGCTGTACGCGGTGCCGTGGCCCGCGCAGGGACTGTATGTCTCGAAAGAGGTCGATTCGGTCGAGGACCTGAAGGGCATCAAGTTCCGCGCCTACAACTCGGCGACCTCGCGCCTGGCCGAGCTGACCGGCATGGTCCCGACCCAGGTCGAGGTGCCGGAGATCGCACAGGCGTTCTCGACCGGGATTGTCGACGCGATGATCACCTCGCCCTCGACCGGCGCCAACAGCAAGGCCTGGGATTTCGTGGATCGCTTCTACGACATCCAGGCCTGGATCCCGAAGAACATGGTGATGGTGAACGAGGCCGCCTTCGACGCGCTGCCGAAGGCGCAGCAGCGGGCGGTACTGAAGGCCGCAAAGAAGGCCGAGACCCGCGGCTGGAAGATGTCGCGCGAGGAGGCGAAGGCGAAAAAGAAGATCCTGCGCGAGAACGGGATGCAGGTGCTCGAGCCATCCGACGAGCTGATGCGCGGTCTGCGCAAGGTCGGCGAGACCATGACCGAGGCCTGGCTCGAGGACGCCGGCGCCGACGGCCGCGCCATCCTCGAGGCCTATCGCGAGTGACCGCCGGCGGCGGTGGGCGTGCCGCGCCCGCCGCCGCTGATCCCGCCCGATGCGCGCCATCCTCGATCGCCTGTACCTGGTCAGCGGCGTGCTCGCCGCGACCGCGCTCGCGGCGATCGCGGTGCTGGTGCTGTCGCAGACCATCGGGCGGCTGTTCGGCGTGCTCGTGCCCTCGGCCAACGAGCTCGCCGGCTACTGCGTCGCCGCCTCCGCCTTCCTCGGCCTGGCGCCCACGCTGAATCACGGCGTGCACATCCGTGTGCGCATCGTCACCCAGCATCTGTCGGCGCCCGTGCAGCGCTGGCTCGAGGGCTGGTGCCTGCTGCTCGGGCTCGGGCTGTCCGGCTTCGCCACCTGGTACGCCATCGACCTCGTCGTCGGCTCCTGGCGTTATGGCGACGTCTCGCCGGGCCTGCTGGCGGTGCCGCTGTGGATCCCGCAGCTCGGCATGGCCGCCGGGCTGTCGATCTTCACCCTCAGCCTGCTCGACAACCTGCTGCGGCTGCTGCGCGGGCGCGAGCCGCTGTACCGCGAGCACGAATCGCAGGAGGCCGGGCGATGAGCGCGGTCGAGATGGGTCTGCTGCTGGCGCTGGTCCTGTTCGCGCTGCTCGGGACCGGTCTCTGGGTGGCGCTGTCGCTGCTCGCCGTCGGTCTGTTCGCGCTGACCGCGTTCACCGGGGCGCCGGTTGGGCTGGCGCTGGGCACCAGCTTCTGGGGCTCGATCGCGACCTGGTCGCTGGCCCCGCTGCCGCTGTTCGTGTGGATGGGCGAGATCCTGTTCCGCTCGCGCCTGTCCGAGGACATGTACGGCGGGCTCGCGCCCTGGCTGCGGCGACTGCCGGGCCGGCTGCTGCACGTGAACGTGCTCGGCTGTGGGGTGTTCGCCGCGGTCTCCGGCTCGTCGGCGGCCACGGCCGCCACCATCGGCCGCATGTCCATACCCGAGCTGCGCCGGCGCGGCTACGACGAGAAGATGATCATCGGCACGCTGGCCGGCTCCGGCACGCTGGGGCTGCTGATCCCGCCCTCGATCATCCTGATCGTCTACGGCATCAGCGCCGAGGTCTCGATCGCGCGCCTGTTCATCGCCGGCATTCTGCCGGGCCTGTTGCTGGTGGGCCTGTTCATGGCCTATGTCGCCGCCTGGTCGCTGGTCCACCCCGACCGCACGCCGCCGGCCGACCCGGCGCTGCCGTTCGGTGAGCGCCTGCGGGCATCGACCCGGCTGATCCCGGTGCTGGCGCTGATCGCGGCGGTGATCGGCTCGATCTATGTCGGCGTCGCCACGCCCACCGAGGCCGCGGCGCTGGGCGTGGTCGGTGCCCTGGTGCTCGCGGCCTGTACCGGCGGGCTGAGCTGGGCCAGCTTCTCGGCCGGTCTGATGGGGGCGATGCGCACGTCGACCATGATCGTGTTCATCCTCGCCTGCGCGGCCTTCCTGACCACGGCGATGGGCTACACCGGGGTGCCGCGGCTGCTGGCCGAGTGGATCGCCGCGCTCGAGCTGTCGCCGTACGCGCTGCTTGCAGCGCTGACGGTGTTCTTCGTCGTCCTCGGCTGCTTCCTCGACGGCATCTCGGTGGTGGTGCTGACCACCTCGGTCATCCTGCCGATGGTCAAGGTCGCCGGCATCGACCCGATCTGGTTCGGCATCTTCCTCGTGATCGTGGTCGAGATGTCGCAGATCACGCCGCCGGTCGGTTTCAACCTGTTCGTGCTCCAGGGGCTGACGCAGAAGAACATCTTCCGCATCGCGGTCGCTGCGCTGCCATTCTTCTTCCTGCTGCTCGCGGCCGTGGTCATCGTGACCGTGTTCCCGGAGATCGCGACCTGGCTGCCGCAGCGGATGAGCGGCTAGGTTGCGCGGGCACGGTCGGCGGGAATCTGCAGGTCGGACTTCAGTCCGACAGCCCGCAGTCGGAAACGGCGTAGCGGCACGAGGCTGTCGCACTGAAGTGCGACCTACGAGATTCTTGTGCGCAGGGACCCTTCTGTCGTGTAGCGGCGAATGAGGAAGCAACGATGATCGGCACCATCGCGCTACTGCTCGTGTTCCAGCTCGCCGGCGAGGTGCTGGTGCGGCTGGTCGATGTCCCGGTGCCGGGTCCGGTCGCCGGCATGCTGCTGCTGTTCGTCGCGCTCGCGGTGCGCGGTTCGGTGCCGGAGGAGGTGTCCACGGTCGCCAACGGCCTGCTGTCGCACCTGTCGCTGCTGTTCGTCCCGGCCGGGGTCGGAATCATCGCGCACGCGGCGCGCCTGGGCGGTACCTGGCTGCCGCTGCTGCTCGCGCTGGTCGGCAGCACGCTGCTGGCGGTCGCCGTCACCGCGCTGGTGCTGGCGGCGACCCGGCGCCTGCAGGGCGGGGGGAGCGCCTCGTGAACGAGCTGTTCGAACTCTGGGTCTACCTGGCCGAGCGGCCACTGGTCTGGCTGACGGTCACCGTGGTGGTCTACTGGGCCGCGCACCGGCTGTACCTGTTCAGCGGCGAGACCGCGCTGCTCAATCCCGTGCTGGTCGCGGTCGCGCTGCTGGTGGCGATCCTGGTGTTGACCGACACCGGCTATGCCACCTACTTCGACGGCGCCCAGTTCGTGCACTTCCTGCTCGGACCGGCGACCGTGGCGCTGGCCGTGCCGCTGTACGGCCAGGCCCACCGCCTGCGGCGCATGGGCGGGCCGCTGCTGGTGGCGCTGGTCGCCGGTTCGGTCACGGCGGTGGTGAGCGCCCTCGTCATCGGCTGGCTGCTCGGGCTCGATTCGGAGGTGCTGCGCTCGCTGATGCCGAAGTCGGTGACGACGCCGGTGGCCATGGGCATCTCGGAGAAGATCCATGGCCTGCCCGCGCTGACCGCGGTACTGGTGATCCTCACCGGCATCACCGGGGCGGTGCTCGCCATGCCGCTGCTGCACGCGCTCGGTTTCGGCCGCGAGGACGCGGCGGTGAAGGGCTTCGCGCTCGGGGTGACCGCGCACGGCATCGGCACCGCGCGCGCCTTCCAGCACAGCGAGGAGGCCGGCGCCTTCGCCGGCCTCGGGATGGGCCTGAATGCGCTGCTCACGGCGCTGCTGGTGCCGCTGGTCGCCGCGCTGTTCACGTTCTGAAGAGCAGCCGGAGCGGGCAGCGGGCCGATCCGGTCGCGGCGCTCAGCCGGTGCGCGGGAACCACAACGGTGTCAGCAGCAGCACCAGCCCGAACAGCCCCGCCGCCAGCAGGAACAGGTGTCCGCCCAGCGCGGGATAGAGCAGGCCGCCCAGCACCAGCCCGACGATGCTGGCGAGGCTGCCGGCACTGGTCACCGCGCCCTGGACCGTACCCTGTGCCTCCCCGGCAAGCTCCGCCACGCGGGCCTGGAAGGTCGGCCACGCCAGGCCGTTGCCGAGCGCGAAGCAGGCGGCGCCGGCGAACGCGAGCGCGCCGCTGCTGCCCTGCAGGCTCAACAGCGCGAGTGCGAGGAAACCGGTGCCGATGGCGAACACGACGCGACGGTCGAGGTGGTGCGAGGCAAGCGCCAGCAACGGGCCCTGGGCGACGATCATCAACCCCGAGAGCAGGGCGAAGAACAGCCCCAGCCGGCCGACGTCCCAGCCGTAGACGCCGGCGGCGTGGATCGGAAAGCCGGCGTAGAAGAAGTTGAAGCCCAGGAACAGCACGAAGGTGGCGGCCAGGATCAGCGCCACCGGGCCGCGGGTCAGGCACTGGCGCAGCGCCCGGCGGGCCGGGGCCCGGTCGCAGGGCCGGGCCTGCTGGTTCAGGCCCGCCTCGACCACGCCCGGCAGGGGCGGGCGCTCGGGACCGCGCCCCGGGGGCTCCTGCAGCAGCCGCAGGATCGCCACCGTGGTCACGGCCGCGATCACGGCCGCGATGGCGATCGGCAGGCGCGGGCCGAGCGCGGTACCGCCGAGCAGGCCGGCCGCCGCCGGGCCGATGACGAAGCCCAGACTGGCCGCCATCCCCATGCGGCCGAACGCGACCTGCCGCAGCCCCGGGGCGTCGCGGGTGAGGTCGGCGACGTAGGCGTTGGCCACCGAGATGTTGCCGCCGGTCGTGCCGTCGAGCGCGCGCGCCAGGAATACCAGCAGCAGCGGGAGGGTCAGGGTCGCACCGGCCAGTTCGCCCAGCCCGACCAGCGGCAGCGACAGCGCAACGAGGAAGAGGAGCCACGCCGTCAGCGTGCCGACCTGGCTGGCGACCAGGACCGGCCGCCGCCCCGCGCGGTCCGACCAGCGTCCGAGCAGGGGCGCGCCCAGGAACTGGAAGGCCGAGTAGGTGGCGCCGAGCAGGCCGTAGGTCCAGGCCGCGCCCCCGAGGTCGGTGACGATGAATACCAGGAACGGGATCGCGAGCGAGAAGCCGAGCGTGCCGAGGAAGTGGATGGCGAGGATCGGCCCGAAGCTGCCCCAGGGCAGCACGGCCCCGGTGGCGCGGGCCGGCGATCGGTCGTCGGTGCGCTCGGTCATCGGTCGCTCATCGTTGGCCGCCGCCGGCCTCGTCCCGACCCGGCCGCCGCGCGGCGCCGCTTCAGTCGGCGTAGATCATGCGCCGCGTCATGCCGCCGTCGACCACGAACTCCTGGCCGGTGACGAAGCCCGCGGCGTCGGACAGCAGCCACGCGACCAGCCCGGTGACGTCCTCCGGGCGGCCGACCCGGCCCACCGGGTGCTGCGCGTGATCGGCGGTGCGCAGTTCGTTGTTGCCGCTGTTGTTGGCGATCCAGCCGGGACTGACGGCGTTGACCCGGATCTCCGGGCCGAGGCTGATGGCGAGGGCATGGGTGAGGGCGAGCAGGCCGCCCTTGCTGGCCGCGTAGGCCTCGGTGTTGGGCTCGGACTGGTGGGCCCGGGTCGAGGCGATGTTGACGATGGCCCCGCCGCCGTTGCGGAGATAGGGCACGCAGGCCCGGACGCAGTGGAAGGCCCCGCTCAGGTTGGTGCGCAGGCGCTGCTCCCAGTCCTCCGGGTCGAGGTCCTCGATCGGGCCGTTGTCGGGCGCCGCGATCGCGGCATTGTTGACCAGGCCATGCAGCGAGCCCGCGCCGTCGAGCGTCTCGTGCACGGTCCGGTCGACGCTGTCATGGCGGCTGACGTCCATCACGCGGGTCTCGAGCGCGCTGCTGCCGACCTCGTGGTGCAGGCGCTCGAGCCCGATGCGGTCGATGTCGGTGGCGATCACGTGCATGCCGTGGTGAACCAGCGACGCGGCGATCGCGGCACCGATCCCGTGCGCGGCCCCCGTGACCAGCACCGCGCGCCCGGTGAGCCCGGCCGCGGTCCCCTGCCGTTCGCGAATGGCGCGACTGGTCGGCGTCATGTGCGATCCTCTCGTTCCCGCGGCATCCCCTTGCCGAACGGTGGGGCGCGCCGGTCGCTGGCGCGGTCCGGACGCTCGCGGGCAGTATACGCAAGGGGCGCGGCGGTGGCCCGTCCGGCCCGATCGGCCGCGGGCGCGCCCGGCACGCGTCGAATGGAGACCTCATGAACCTTTCACGCCATCCGCGGGTCCGGCTCGCGCACCTGCCGACGCCGCTGGAGCCGCTGCCGAACCTGTCCGCACATCTCGGCGGGCCCCGCATCTGGGTCAAGCGCGACGATTGCACCGGCCTCAGCACCGGCGGCAACAAGACCCGCAAGCTCGAGTTCCTGCTGGCCGACGCACAGCGGCTCGGCGCCGACACGGTCATCACCCAGGGCGCGACCCAGTCGAACCACGCCCGGCAGACCGCCGCGGCCGCCGCCCGCCTGGGGCTGGGCTGTCACATCCTGCTGGAGAACCGCACGGGCAGCGAGGATCCCGAGTATCACACCAACGGCAACGTGTTCCTCGACCGGCTGCACGGCGCCACGGTCAGCCCGCGACCCGGCGGCAGCGACATGGACGCCGAGATGGAGCAGCTGGCCGCGACCCTGCGCGCGCAGGGCCACAGTCCCTACGTGATCCCCGGTGGGGGCTCCAACGAGATCGGCGCGCTCGGCTATGTGAACGCGGCACTGGAGCTGCTCACCCAGGCGAACGACCAGGGGCTGCGCATGGATCGCGTCGTCCACGCGACCGGCAGTACCGGCACCCAGGCGGGGCTGGTCACCGGCTTCGCCGGTGCGCGCACCGGCGTGCCCGTGCTCGACATCGGCGTGCGCGCGCCGCGCGAGCAGCAGGAGGAGAAGGTGTTCGCGCTCGCCGAGCGCACCGCCGAGCACCTCGGCATCGGCGGCACGATCGCGCCCGCCGACGTGGTCGCCAACTGCGACTATGTCGGCGAGGGCTACGGCATCCCGAGCGCGGGCATGATCGAGGCGGTGCAGCTGCTCGCCCGGCTCGAGGGCCTGCTGCTCGACCCCGTGTACTCGGGGAAGGCCATGGCCGGCCTGATCGACCTGGTACGCCAGGGCCAGTTCGGCGCCGAGGACAATGTCGTGTTCCTGCACACCGGCGGCGCGGTCGGCCTGTTCGGCTACACCGGGGCGTTCGGCTTCGGCGACTACCGGGCCGAGGCCGCGCCGGCGTGAGCGAGGCCGCGCCGGTGGTCGGTGTGATGGGCGGCATGGGCCCGGCCGCGACCGTCGAGTTCCAGCGCCGGCTGCTGGCCGCCACGCCGGCCGCCGACGATGCCGGGCACGCCCACGTGATCGTCGACAACGACCCGACGGTCCCGTCGCGCATCCGTGCCCTGATCGACGGCGACGGCACCGATCCCGCACCGGCACTGGCGGCGATGGCGCGCCGGCTGGAGGCGGCCGGGGCCGACTTCCTCGTGATGCCCTGCAACACCGCCCACCACTACCTGCCGGCGATCGAGGCCGCCGTGTCCGTCCCGGTCTGGGACCTGGTCGGGATCACGCTGGCCCGGGTCGCCGCCGAGGCGGGCAGGAACGCGACGGTCGGGCTGCTGGCCTCGCCGGCGCTGCGTCGGATCGGCCTCTACGAGCAGCAGGCCGGGCGTCGTGGCATGCGCCTGCTTTACGTCGCCGACGAGGCGCCCCTGCTGGCCGTGATCCACGCGGTCAAGGCCGATCGCGCCGGTCCCGACGAGCGCGCGGCGCTCGCGGGCGCCGCGGAGGAGCTGGTCGCCACCGGGGCCGGGGGGCTGGTGCTCGCCTGTACCGAGTTCTCGCTGCTGCGGGACGCGCTGGGCGAGATCGCGGTGCCGGTGGTGGACTCGCTGCAGGCACTGGCCGAGGCCACCGCGGCAGCGGTGGCGGCCGGCCGGGTCGAGCCCGCCGCGCCCGCCTGACCCGGGGCGCTGGCCGCCGCTGGCAGGTCCCGGGCTCGGCAACGCATTCCCCGGGCGCGGCCGTCGACGGCGGGAGCCGGGGTCACCCCGGGTGCGCACCGGGGCCTGCCGCGTGCAGCGGCGCTGGGTTAAGCTTTGCGCCCGTCGCCCGTGCGGGCCGCGTTGCAGCGAGGTCGTTGATGGATCCGGTTGATCTGCGTTACGAGGGCCCGGCCGCCGTCACCTACGGGTTGCTGGCGGGGGAAGAGCCGTCCGACCGGGTCTGCGACGCGATCCCGGACGATCAATGCACGGCGGTACCCGGCAACTACCTGCGCAACCTGGCCAACGGCGCCTCGACCAAGCTCGCCGAGCAGCTCGCCGGCCCCAACCTGGTGCTGCCGTGGCTGCTGGCCGCGACCGGGGCGCCGGCGGCGATCATCGGCCTGCTGGCGCCGGTTCGACAGGCGGGGGCGATGCTGCCGCAGCTGGCGTTCGCCGCCGCCGTGCGGCGGCTGCCGCAGCGCAAGTGGGCCTGGAGCGGGGCGGCGACGCTGCAGGCGCTGTGCCTGCTGGCGATGATCCCGGCCGCGCTCGGGCTCGGCGGCGTCGCCGGCGGCGTGGCCGTGGTGCTGCTGCTGGCGGTGTTCTCGATCGCCAGCGGTCTCGGCTCGGTCGCGTTCCAGGACGTGATGGGCAAGACCATCCCCAAGGGCCAGCGCGGCCGGTTGCTGGGCCAGCGCGCCACGATCGGCGGCGGCCTCACCGTGCTCGCCGGTGCCTGGCTGTACCTGTCGCTCGGCGCCGCCGACGGCGCCGGGATGTACGCGGCGCTGGTGGGCGCGGCGGCGCTGCTGTGGGTGCTGGGCGCGATGCTGTTTGCACTGATCGAGGAGGTGCCCGGTGCGACCGAGGGCGGGCGCAACGCCATCGACTCGGTCCGGGAGGGCATCGGCCTCTGGCGTGCAGCACCGGCGTTCCGACGTTACCTGCTGGCGCGCGGCCTGCTGGTCACGGTCGAGATCGCGGCCCCCTTCTATGCCCTCTACGCGCGCGAGCTGTTCGGCGGTGCACTCTCTGCGCTCGGCGTCTACGTGCTCGCGGTCGGGGTGGGCAATGTGGTGGCCAGTCCCTTCTGGGGCCGCCTGGCCGATACCTCGGCCCGGCGCGGCCTGATCCTGGCCGGCGCGTTCGCGGCGGCGGTGGCCTTCCTCGCGCTGCTGCTCGGCGAGCCCGCGAGCGGGGTGACGTCGCCGTGGGCGTTCGCGCTGGTGTTCGTGGGGCTCGGCATCGCCGAGAGCGGCGTGCGCCTGGGCCGCAAGACCTGGCTGGTGGACGCGGTCGGGGCCGATGACCGGCCGGTCTACGTGGCGTTCGCCAACTCCACGATGGGCGCCGTGACGCTGGCCTGGGGTGCGCTCGGGCTGGTCGCGCAGGCAGCCGGGGTGCCGCTGCTGCTCGGCCTGCTCGGTGGGCTGGCGCTCGCGGGCGCCATCGCCGCGGCGCGGATGCCGGAGGCGCACCGCTTCGGAGGCTGAGGTTCCGCCCGCGCGGTCTCCGTGGGCACAATGGGGTTCCCGCAGCCACGGACACCTGCACGCGATGGAAGCGGAAATCTACCCCGGCTCCTGCCTCTGCGGTGCCATCCGCTTCGAGCTGCAGGGGGCGCCGAGCGACCTTGCCCACTGCCACTGCCGCATGTGCCAGAAGGCGCACGGGGCGGTCTTCGCGACCTTCGCCATCGTGCCCCACACCGCCTTCCGGTTCACCGCCGGCGCGGACCGGGTCGCGAGCTACCGCTCGTCCGGGCATGCCAGCCGCAGCTTCTGCCCGCAGTGCGGTTCCGCATTGCAGTACCTGCCGGATGGGCGCGAGACCTTCGGTCTCGCCGTGAGCGCGCTCGACCGGCCACTCGAGCCCCAGCCGGTGCGCGAGTTCTGTACCGACTCGAGGACCGACTGGCTGGCGCGCAGCGACCCGTGAACCATTGACCAGCGAGTCCCTGCGCCTCGAACCGGCGTCGGTCGACGACGCCCCGCTGTTCACCGCCATGGACCAGCTCGGCGATACCGGCGATTTCATCCTCGCCGGCGGCCGCGAGGCCCACGCGCAGGCGCTCGCGGCGGGGGAGCCGATCTACCTGCGCATCGTCGCCGACGACGCGGTCGCCGGCTATTTCGTGCTCGCGCCGGACCCGGACGGGCGCAGCGTCGAGTGCCGGCGGATCGTGGTCACGGAGCGCGGCCGCGGCATCGGCCAGGGCGCGATCCCGCTGATGGAGGACCACTGCCGGCGCGCACTCGGGCGCTCGCGCGTGTGGCTGGACGTGTTCGACGACAACGCCCGCGCACGGCATGTCTACGAGAAGCTCGGCTACGTGCGCTGCGGCGAGACCGAGTACTCGGGCCGGCGCGCGCTGGTGTACGAGAAGGAGCTGGGCTGAGGCCAGCGCCCCCCGCGTTGCGGCGCTCGCGTTTTCCTACCGGTGCTGGATCAGGAGCACGCCGGCCACCAGCAGCAGCACACCGAGCACGCGCGAGGCATCGAGCGGGATCGGGTTCACGCCCAGCCAGCCGTAGGTGTCGATCAGCACGGCGCCGATGAACTGGCCGCAGATGATCGCGCCGAAGGTGGCAACCGTGCCGACGCGCGGGACCGCGAACACCGTCGTGGTCACGAACAGGGCACCGAAGATGCCGCCGATCCAGGCCCACCAGGGTGCGCTGCCCGCAGCGGCCAGCGCCGGCCGGCCGAAGGCCCCGGAGGCGACCAGCGCGGCCAGGAACAGGGTGCCGAGGGTGAAGTTCCAGAGCGCGCTCGCCAGCGGCATCTGCAGGACCGCGCCCAGGCGCGCGTTGGTCGCGGCCTGCACGGCGAGACCGGAGCCGACCAGGACGATCAGGACGGTGAGCAGCAGCGGGTGCACGGGCGGGTCCTCCGGTGGTGGCCAGTGGCGGGGCAGGTTAGCGGGAAACCGGGGCCGGCCGCATCCGGCGGCGTGTCAGTCCAGCGCGCGGAACCAGTCCCGCAGCGCCCGGCCGATTGCCTCGGGCTGGTCCTCCTGCAGGAAGTGGATGCCGGCGCCGACGTCGACAGTCTCCAGGTGGGACAGCCGCGTGCGGCACCAGTCCACCGTCTCCGCGCGCACGATCCCGCCCGGCTGGGCGTACAGCAGCAGCTTCGGCACGTCGGTCTCCTGCAGGTAACGGTTGTAGTCGCTGACCACCGCGTGGACGTCGGCCGGGCGGCCGTCGATCGGGATCTCGCGCGGCCATTGCCGCGTCGGTCGGCGGCTGCGCGCGTCGGGGTAGGGCATGCGGTACTGCTCCATCTCCTCCCGCGCCAACCGCCGCAACACCGCCGCCGGCAGCACCCGCTCGACGAAGGCGTTGAGGCCGCAGACCAGCAGCCAGCCAAGTATCGGGGTGCGCATCAGCCGGAAGCCGAGCCGGAACTCGGCCGGGAACTCGGCCCAGCGGGCCGGCGCCAGAATCGCCTCCAGCAGCGCGATCGCCCGCACCCGTTCCGGATGCCGTCGCGCCCAGTGCAGGCCCAGCGCCGAGCCCCAGTCGTGGCCGACGAGGGTGACCCGATCGAGCGCGAGCGCTTCAATGAATCCGTCGAGGTAGCGCACGTGGTCGAAGAAGCGGTAGTCGAGATCGGGCTTGTCCGAGCGGCCCATCCCGATCAGATCGGGGGCGATGCAGCGCGCGTGCGGACTGAGCCAGGGGATGATGTTGCGCCACAGGTAGGACCAGGTCGGGTTGCCGTGCAGGAACAGCACCACCGGTCCCGCGCCCTCGTCGATGTAGTGCATGCGCGCACCGTGCACCTCGACGTAACGGGACGTGAACGGGAAGTCGACCGGAATCGTGTTCTCGTTCAGCGTGCCCGAGCGCGCATCGCTCATGCGTGCGTGGCCGGGTCGTCGGCGAGGATGTGGCGCAGTCCCGAGCACTCGATCATCGGGTCGTCGCAGTTGATCACGATCTCGGAGCGGGCCAGCAGGTAGCTGCGGCCGGTGATGGTGTTCTGCACCAGCTGGTGCGCGCCCACGTGCTCGATGCCGGTGAACTCGCCGACGAAGGTGGTGTCGCGCAGGGACACCGTCTCGAGCCTGTCACCGGGGCGGATCCGGTCCTCGTAATGCATCAGCGCGAGCCGCGCCGAGGTGCCGGTGCCGGTGGTGCTGCGGCAGATCACGCCGGGATGCACGTAGGTGGTCGAGCGCGAGCGGTAATAGCCGTCGGTCACCGGCTCGACCGGGCCCATGAAGTGCAGGAACGGCAGTGGGCCGACGTCGCCCAGGCTGTAGTGGCTGAACGAGCTCCTGGCGCAGATGGCCTCGACGATCTGGTGGGCGCAGGCGGCAAGCCGCGGCTCCTCGTGCTTGCGCAGCTCGAACCCGAGCTCGGTGGCGTCGACCAGGGCGTAGAAGCCGCCGCTGTAGGCGATGCTGAAGGTCACCTCGCCGATGCCGGGGACCTGGACGCTGGCCCGGTGGGTGTCGATGTAGCTCGGCAGGCCCTCGCAGGTCACGGCCTCGACCACGCCGTTGTGCACCCGCGCCTCGATCTGCACCGGGCCCGCCGGCGCCTCGAGCGTGAACCGCTGCCGGCCCTCCCGCTTCTCCACGATCCCGGTCTCGAGCACCGCGGTCGCGGTGCACAGGGTGTTGGAACCCGAATAGATGGGGTAGCCCATCACCTCCATGATGATGTAGCCGGCCGCGGCCTCGGGATCGGTGGGCGGCACCAGCAGGTCGACCGACATCTCGGGGATGCCGTGCGGCTCGAACAGCAGCAGCCGACGCAGGCCGTCGGCGTCGTCGCGCAGGTACTCCATCTGCTGGCGCACGGTCCTGCCGGGCAGCGGCTGCACGCCGCCGATGACGATGCGGCTGACGTCGCCGCCGGCGTGGGTATCGAGCAGCTGGAGCGTGAGTACGTCGCTCACGGACCGTCGGCCAGCGCATGCGGCGCGCCGTGTTCGTCCCACTCGGAGTCGGGCACGATCACGATCTTGCCGAGGAAATTGCTGCCGCGCGCGACGAAATAGTCCTCCGCGCGGCGCAGGTCGGACAGCCGGAACGCGCCGTGCAGCACCGGCTTGAGCTGGCCGCCGCGGATCCAGGCGATCAGCTGCTCGGCCTCCTCGCGGGTGCCGTGCGAGACGCCGAAGATCTGCACCTGGTAGAGATAGATGCGGGTCCACATGATCTCGCTCAGGTTGCCGCCGCTGGCACCGGCGATGCTGAGGCGCGGGTAGGTGTCCCGCTGCCGCATGTCGAAGATCATGGCGTCGATGAAGCGGTCGGTCATGTCGCCACCGACCAGGTCCATCACCGCGTCCAGCGGCCGATCGCCCGTCACCTCGCGCACCCGGTCGACGAAGCCGGCCATGTCGGAGCGGTCCAGCACCGCCTCGGCGCCGAGCGCGAGCAGGGCGTCCGCCTTGTCGGGCTTGCTGAGCGCATAGGGGATGGCGCCCAGCGCCCGGCACATCTGGATCAGGGCCGTGCCGACGCCGCCACTGGCGCCGGTCACCAGTACCCGCTCGCCGGCGCTCACGCCCGCCACGTTCAGCATGTGCAGCCCGGTCTGGTAGGAGCACATGCCGAGCGCGGCCAGGCCGGCATCGTCCAGCTCCGGATTCGCCACCGCGTGGAACTGGTCGGCGGGCACGGCGACGTATTCGGCGAAGCCGCCGTCCGCACCGTGGCCGTAGTAGTCCGGGGTCAGGTTGATGTCGCGGCGGTCGTCGGCGTAGAGGTTGAAGTCGAGCAGGCCGCGCTCGCCGAGGCGCGACTCGTCGACGCCGTCGCCGACCGCGACCACGCGGCCGGCGATGTCGGCGCCCTGGATGCGCGGGAAGGTCAGGGTCGGCGAGCCGCCCATCGCGAACGAGGTGACGTCGCCCTTGTCCCTCGTCGGGTAGAGGCCCTCGCGGGCCTTGCGGTCGGTGTTGTTCTTGGCGGTCGCCGTGACCTTCACCAGCACCTCGCCGGAGGCGGGCCGCGGCGTCGGCACGTCCTCGCGGTAGACCAGCTTGTCGGTGCCGCCATGGCCGGTCAGCAGCATCGCCGCCATGGTGGCCGGAACGGGATCGGGGGACATGGGCTCTCCTGCGGTCGGTGGCCGTGCCGGACACTGCGCTCAGGCGAGGCATCATTGGTCCCCCCGCCCGGGGTGGTCAAGCCCCGGCATGCGCGGCCGGCGCGGGACGGCTTTCGGTACACTGGCGCCGCCCGCGGCATGCCCGCGCCGGTGACGCAGGGGCCCTGCATGAAGATCACGTCCATCACGGCCTGGCAGGCCGAGCTGCAGTATGCCGGCAAGGCCTACCGCTTCTCGCAGGGCCGCAGTTACACGGCCTTCCGGACCACGGTGGTGGCGCTGGACACCGACAGCGGGCCGCGGGGCTGGGGCGAGGCCTGTCCCTGCGGCCCGGCCTACATGCCGGCCCACGCCGAGGGCCTGCTGCCGGCGCTGGGCCAGCTGGCGCCGGATCTGCTCGGCCTCGATCCGCGGCAGCCGGCCGCGATCGCGCGCACCATGGACGGGTCGCTCAACGGCCACGCCGTGGCCAAGACCCTGGTCGACCTCGCCTGCTGGGACCTGCTCGGCAAGGCCTGCGAGCAGCCGCTGTACCGGCTGCTCGGCGGCCGGCTGGTGGAGCGCCTCCCGCTTCACCGGGTGGTGCCGCTGGGCACGGCCGAGGAGACCTTGGCCGCGATGGACGCGCTGCGCGGGCGCGGCTACCGGCATTTCCAGATCAAGCTCGGGCAGGGGGTCGAGGAGGACATCGCGTACCTGCGGGCGCTGGATGCGCAGCGCCGGCCGGGCGAGGTCTTCGTCGGCGATGCCAACGCCGCCTGGCGGCGCGACGAGGCGATCCGCGTCTCGCGGGCGTTGCGCGGGGTCGACTGCTACCTGGAACAACCCTGCCGCGAGTACGACGAGTGCCTGTCGGTGCGGCGCCGGGTGGAGCATCCGCTGAAGCTCGACGAATGCCTGCCGACCGTCGGCGACGTGCGCCGCGCGATCGCCGACGACGCCATGGACGCGATGGCGATCAAGCTGTCGCGACACGGTGGCATCACCCGCTCGCGCATCATCCGCGACCTGTGCGTCGACGCCGGCATCGCCCTGACCATCGAGGAGGCCTGGGGCAGCGGCATCGCCGCGGCCGCGGTGGCGCACCTGGCCGCGAGCACCGCGCCCGAGACGCTGCTGAACGCCACCGACATCCACAACTACAACGCCAACCAGATTGCCCATGGGGCGCCGGAGGTCGAGCACGGCTGCATGACGGTCTCGGACCGGCCCGGGCTCGGGGTCGAGGCGGATCTCGACGCGCTGGGCGAGCCCGTGTGGCGCTTCCCGGGCTGAGCCCGGCCGGGCTCAGCGGCGAGCCAGGCCGCCCGCCTGCAGCACCGCCAGCGGCCCGCCGCGGTCGCCGGGGAAGCCCAGCCCGAACAGTGCGCCGACGTCGACCAGGTCGGCATCGGCCACCACGCCCTCGTCGCGGCAGCGCTCGGCCTCGCGCAGCATCGGCTCGATCAGCCCGGCGGCGATCGCCTCGAAGTCGTGGTCGCCCGGCGGAATGCTGGCGGTGACCCGGCGCGCCCCCCGCCAGTCGTGAAACCCGCGGCCGACACGCTGCCCGAGGCGGCCGCTGGTGACGTGCTCGCGCAGGGCATCCGGGACCTCGTGCCCCAGCCGCTCGGCCAGTCGCAGGCACACATCGAGCCCGATCGAGTCCGCCCACTCGAGGGGACCGTGCGGCAGGCCGAACTTCTGCCCGGCGGCGTCGATGACCTCCCGTCGCGGGCGCTCGAACTGGGCGGCGCCCTGCAGCAGGTAGGGCAGCAGCAGGCGCAGCACCAGGAACCCCGGGCCGCTGTTCACGCGCAGGGCGAGCTTGTGCGCCGCGGCGACCGTCGCCTGGCCGATCGCGAGCGCGCGCTCGTCGCTGTCGCGGCCGGCGACCACCTCGACCAGTTGCAGGTTGTCCACCGGGCGGGCGAAGTGCAGCCCGACCAGGCGCCGCGGGTGCTCCAGCCCGGCGGCCAGCTCCTCGACCAGCAGGGTGGAGCTGGTGGTCGCGATCACGGCGTCGGGCTCCAGCTCGGCCTCGATCCGCGCCAGCAGGTCCCGCTTGGCCTCCAGGTCTTCGGGGATGGCCTCGATCACGAGCCCCGCCTCGGCGATCCCGCTGTCGTCGGTATGGACCTGCAGCCGCGAGCGGATGTCGCCGACCATTTCCGGGTCCCGCACGTGCTGCAGGAACATGCCCTGGGCGCGTGCCCGGGCGCTGCGCAGGGCATGCTCGTCGGGGTCGTGCAGCGTCACCCGCCAGCCGTGCAGGGCCAGCAGCCCGGCGAGCCCGCCGCCGAGGCTGCCCGCACCGAAGACCGCGATCCGTGACGGCACCGGCGCGTCCAGGGCGCCCGCCTCCCGCTGCAGGCGCTCCTGCAGCAGGAAGGTCCGGGCGAGGTTGCGGGTTCGCGGCCGCTCGGCGAGGCGCAACAGCGAGCGGCGCTCGGCCGCCAGCCGCTTCTCGAGCCGCTGCCTGGCGTACTCGCGCCACAGTCGCAGGATCGCGTAGGTCGTCGGGAAGTAGTCGGGGCGCGGACGCCGTTGCAGATCGCTGTCGATGAATGCGTACACCATCCAGCGGCAGGGCGGAAATCGAAACACGTGGTTCCAGCGGGCGGGGCGCCGCCGGCCGGGATCGCGCGCGATCAGGTCGCGGGCGCTGTCCTGGAGCGATTCCCAGGGCGCGGCCGCGTCGATCAGCCCGAGGCGCAGCGCGGCCGCGGGACCGACCGAATTCCCCTTGCGCAGCAAATCCAGCGCCTGCCAGTCGCCGATCAGGGCCGGCAGGCGCGCGGTGCCGCCGTAGCACGGATGCAGCCCGAGATGGATGTCGGGGAAACCCAGGCGCGCAGTCGATTGCTCCGCGACCCGGTAACGGCAGGCCAGCGCCAGTTCGAGGCCGGCGCCGAGGCAGTGCCCGTGGATCAGCGCGACGCTCGGCACGGCCAGGTTGGCGAATCGGCTCGTCAGCGCCTGGCCGCGGTCGATGAGGCGACCGACCCGCTCCTGGTCCTGGATGGAGGCCATTTCCTCGCGGTCCGGCCCGGTGGCGAAACCGACCGCCTTCTCGGACAGCACGACCACGCCCTTCAGGTCGGAGCGCGCCTCCAGTTCCTCGAGTGCATGGCCGAGGTCCTCGAGCACGTCCAGCGGCAGCGTGTTGCTGCTGGCCTCCCGGCAGTCGAGATACAGCCAGGCGATCGATTCGTGGTCGTACTCGAGGCGGTAGTGGTGTTGCGGTGGACGGCTCAAGGGCGACTCCCGGGGACAGGCAGCGACGCCCATGCTACGGCATGACCGCGGTTGCGACGAATGCGCCTTGCGGCACATGATTGGCGGCGTCGATCCCCGCAGTGGCCGGGACCCGCGACGAGGAGCCGAATGGGCGCAATCGGGAGATGCCTGATCCTTGCCTGCCTTGCGCTCGCGGGTGGGCTGTTGCCGCCTGCGGTGGCCGTGGGCGCGCCCGCCGACCCCGAGCTGATCGAGGCCGTGCGTGCCGCCGACGCGGACCGGGTGGCGCGCCTGCTGGCGGCCGGGGCCGATCCGGATGCGGCCAGCACACGGCCCCGCTACCGCGGCAAGACGGCGCTGATGTGGGCCGCGGAGCGCGGCGACACGCGGCTGGTCGAGTTGCTGCTGGCCGGTGGCGCCGCGGTCGACGCCACCAACGCCAACGGCGGCACGGCGCTGATGTACGCCGCCGCCCGCGGCCGCGAGGAGCCGGTCCGCGTGCTGCTGCGCCGGGGCGCCAACGTGAATGCCCGCGCGCGGCACGGCTGGACCCCGCTGCTGGTCGCCACTGCCAAGCGCCGGCTCGGGGTGCTCGACATCCTGGTGGCGAATGGCGCGGACCTCGAGAGCCCGGACGTGTATGGCTGGACGCCGCTGATGCGGGCCGTCGAGGCGGGCAACCGCGAGGTCGTACGCTTCCTGCTGGAGCACGGCGCCGACCCCGCCGCCTCCGACGGCAACGGCGTCAGCGTGCTCGACGTCGCGCGCGAACTCGATCGCGAGCAGATCGCTGCCCTGCTGCGCCGCTACCAGGCCGGCGCCGGGACCGGGCGGGCGGGCCACTGAACGAGGTGGGGACCGGGCCCGCCCGGCGTGCCGTCAGCAGGAGACGTTGTTGGCCGTGTATTCGTCCAGCGGCTGCACCACCGCCTGATCGATGACCGGCGCACGGGCGTTCTCGATGCCGTTCCAGGCCAGCGCCAGCTGCAGGTCGTATTTCTCGAAGAAGCGCCGGAACAGCGTGCCGCCAATGACACCGACCGCGCTCAGCCCGTCGCTGCCCGGATCGTGTTCCAGCAGGATGCCGGTGAGCGGCTGGTAGGCCGGACCGGACACGACCGCCGCGCCGCGCGCCGGGTCATAGATGCTGAACTCGTTGCAGCACTTGATCACGTTGCTGACGGTCCCGCCCTCGTCCGAGTGGCGCGCGACCTCGCCGTGCCGGTAGGCGATGAAGTTGACGGACTCGGTGGGATACGACATGCGATGGGCGCAGATGGCGGCATAGGCGACGATCGAGCGGCCGGGGCCGGTACCGCCGGTCCACACATAGTCGCGCCCGTCCTCGGTCGTCAACGGCACCTCGAGCTCGGTCGCCCGGCCGAGGTCGAGCAGGAAGCACGGCGTCGCCCGGTACGGATAGTGGAAGATGTAGTTGCGATGAGGCTCGAGCTCGGAGGCGCGGAGCGCGTGGCCGCCCGGGTCCACCAGCCGGGCCCGGTGGTGGAATTCGGGGGCCGCGGCGCCCGCGGCCAGCAGGCCCGGCCGCTGGTGCACCAGGATGGCGCTGGCCGCGCAGGTCAGCATGAAGTCCCTGCGTTTCATCCTTTCTTCCGCTCCCGCGAACCGGGGTCGGGACAATATAACCATCGCGGCCGTGCGCGGGAACTCGGGCCACCGGTCACGGCCGCGGGGCGGTGGTTCGGCCCGCGCCCGCTCTGGTCTAGAATGGCGGGCCCGCAGCCGCCGCCGGACCGCCCCGATGCCCGACCTGCCGCCTTTCCACCTTGCCATCCCGGTCACCGACCTCGCCGAGTCGCGCAGCTTCTACGGCGACCTGCTCGGCTGCCCCGAGGGCCGCAGCGCCGAGCAATGGGTGGACTTCGACTTCTTCGGTCATCAACTCGTGTGCCACGTATCCGGCAACGCGCCGGGCCGGCCGCCGGGCAGCAATCCGGTGGACGGCCACGACGTGCCGATCCCGCACTTCGGCGCCGTGCTGGAGATGGACGCCTGGCAGGCGCTGGCCGAGAAGCTGCGCGCTGCCGGCATCGAGTTCGTGATCGAACCATACACCCGCTTCGAGGGCCAGCCGGGCGAACAGGCCACGATGTTCCTGCTCGATCCCAGCGGCAACGCGATCGAGTTCAAGGCCTTCCGCGACGTCGCCGGCCAGCTGTTCGCCTGAACGGGCCGGGGCCGGTCCGTTGCCGGCCCCGCGGCGCTCAACCGCGGTCGCCGCGCAGCGCGTGCTCGAAGTCCTTCCAGAACTCGTCGAGCGACACCTTCGCCGCCGACCGCAGGTCCTCGTCGCCGGGCGGAAACTGGATCTCGTCGGCCA
>JAWWAE010000012.1:0-25633 GCA_033721835.1 Halofilum sp. (in: g-proteobacteria)
GCCGCTGTGGCCCTACGTGACCTCGACCACGGACAACTGCCTGGGCCGGGAGTGCCCGGCCTACAACGACTGCTTCGTGCTCAAGGCCCGCCGCAGGGCGCAGGAGGCCGAGGTGGTCGTGGTCAACCACCACCTGCTGTTTGCCGACATGGCGCTGAAGGAGAGCGGCTTCGGCGAGGTGCTGCCGGCGGCCGACGCCTTCATCCTCGACGAGGCCCACCAGCTGCCGGAGACGGCGGCGGCGTTCTTCGGCGAGCGCATCACCGGGCACCAGTTGCAGGAGCTCGGGCGCGACGCGATCGCCGAGCAGCTGGCCGAGGCGGCCGACGCGAGCGAGGTGCGGGCCGCGGCCGAGGCGCTCGACACCGCGGTGCGCGAGCTGCGCCTCGCGCTCGGCCGCGAGCCGCGGCGGGCGGCCTGGGCCGAGGTCGCCGACCGGCCCGGGGTCGAGACCGCGCTGGCCGGCCTGCGCGACGCGGTCGAGGCACTGGAGGGCGAGCTCAAGCCGCTGGCCGAGCGCGGCCGCGGGCTGGAGCAGTGCGCCCGCCGCGCGGCGGCGCTGGCGGCGGCCCTGAACGGCTGGGTCGAGCCCGACGCCGACGACGACCGCGTGCGCTGGTTCGAGACCTTCCGCGTCGGCTTCGCGCTGGCGCGCACCCCGCTCGAGGTCGCCGACCGCTTCGCGCGCCTGATGCAGGCCTGGCCGGGCGCCTGGATCTTCACCTCGGCCACGCTCTCGGTCGGCGGGCGCTTCGAGCACTTCCGCCGCCGGCTGGGCCTGGAGGGGGTTGAGGAGCTGGCGCTGGACAGCCCGTTCGACTATGCCCGCAATGCCCTGCTGTACCTGCCTCGCGGGCTGCCGGACCCGTCGCAGGCCGACTATACCGACGCCGTGGTCGCGACCGCGGAGCGGGTCCTGGCCGCCTCCGGCGGCCGCGCGTTCGTGCTCTTCACCAGCTACCGGGCGCTGGACCGGGCGGCGTCGCTGCTGCGCGCCCGCCTGTCGTCCCACCCGGTGCTGGTGCAGGGCGAGGCGCCGAAGCGCGAGCTGGTCGAGCGCTTCCGCGCCGCCGGCGACGCGGTGCTGCTGGGCACGGCCAGCTTCTGGGAGGGGGTCGACGTGGCCGGTCCGGCGCTGTCCTGCGTGATCATCGACAAGCTGCCGTTCGCCTCGCCCGGCGACCCGGTGATGCAGGCCAGGCTGGACGCCCTGCGCAACGCCGGCCGCAACCCGTTCGCCGAGTACCAGCTGCCGCAGGCGGTGCTGGCGCTGAAGCAGGGCGCCGGCCGCCTGATCCGCGGCATCGACGACCGCGGCGTACTGGTGCTGTGCGACCCGCGGCTGCGCAGCCGCGGCTACGGCCGGGTGTTCCTCGACAGCCTGCCGCCGATGCCGCGCAGCGACGACCCGGCCGACGTCGAGCGCTTCTTCGCCGGCGAGCGCGTGGGCGAGGCGGGCGCATGAGGCTGCTGGCGTTCGACACCGCCACCGAGGCCTGCTCGGTCGCGCTCGAGGTCGACGGCGCGGTGCACGCGCGCCACCTCGAACAGCCGCGGGCCCATGGCGAGCGGCTGCTGGCGATGATCGACGAGGTGCTGGCCGCGGGCGGCATTGCGCGAGCGGAGCTGGACGCGCTGGCGTTCGGCCGCGGGCCGGGCGGTTTCACCAGCCTGCGCATCGGGGCCGGCGTGGCCCAGGGCATCGCCTACGGGCTCGACCTGCCGGTGATCCCGGTCTCGAGCCTGGCGGTGCTGGCCCAGGGCGCGGCGCGCGGGCACGGCGTCGAGCGGGCGCTGGCCGCGCTCGACGCGCGCATGGGCGAGGTCTACTGGGGCGCGTTCGCTGCGGACGCGAACGGCATCATGCAGCCGGCCGGCGGCGAGCACGTGCTGCCGCCGGAGCGGGTCGAGTGTCCGCCGGGCACGGGCTGGTGCGCCTGCGGCACGGGCTGGGAGAGCTATCGCGACGCGCTGCTGCAACGCTGTGGTGACGCCCTGCAGGGGATCACGGGCCCGCGGCTGCCGAACGCCGTCGACCTGTTGCCGCTGGCCGCTGCGGCCCGGGATCGCGGCGAGGCCGTCGCGGCCGAGCACGCCGTGCCCGTGTACCTGCGCGACCGGGTGGCGGAGAAGAAGCGGCGGTAGGCGACGGGCGGTCAGTACTTGCCCGCGGAGCCCGCGAACGGCGGCTCGCGCCCGACCAGTTCCTCCAGCAGCACCAACTCCATGTCGGTGTGGTTGAACACCGGCGCCGGCTCGATACGGTCGCCCTCGGGTCCCGCGCCGAGGATGAAGCGTGGCGCATCGTGGTGCGCCGAGGTGATCTCCTCGCGGCTCGCGGGGTCCTCGGTCGCGGTCAGTTCGGTGGCCCCGTAGCAGGTGCAGACGTAGCTGCTGCCCGGGTACGATTCCAGGTACACGCCCGTGCCACGGATGCCGATGGTCGCGGTGGTGGTCCGCAGCGACAGCGGCTGCTGCTCCGAGCGGACCCCAAAGACGGTGAGGATCTTGCCCGAGAGCAGGCGCAGCCCGCCGAGGATCGAGTCGGCAAACGAGTCCTCGTCGGCACCGCCACCGCCACCGTGCTCGAGCAGCGCCGACAGCTCCACATGGCTGTTCTCGCGCAACATGAACGCGTCTTTGCCGACGACGAAGACCAGCTCGCTGTTGGAACCGGTCTCGATCGTCTCGCGGGGCCCGATCGGTGTATCCGCATTGGCCGGCACGCCGTTGATGCGGACATCGCCCGTGACCCGGTAGATCGATTGCCCCGGGGGGAGTTGTCGTGACGCGAACCAGCCCATGGCGAAGGCGTTGGTCGGCCACAACGCGCGACCGCCCGCCGCGAACAGGCCCATCGTCAATGCGGTGACCAGGAAATCCCGGCGCGGGTCCTCGTACTCATCGTCCCGGTTCTTGTGGCGGTAACTGAAGAATTCCATGGTTTGGTCCTGTTCCGGCCAGCGATTCGATGCCACGCCATGGCAGGCCGGCCCCCGGATTCGAGGCCGACGACGCGAGCGCCTGAACGGATCAGGCCGGAATGCGACCGGAGAGTCAAATGCGGTCGATCATGGACGGGTCTGCTAGAAGTTGTTTTTCCATTCCCGCAGGACGGCGAACACCTCGCTGGCGCTGGACAGTTCGCGCCCGGCACGTTTCGCGGCGGCGGCGCGGATCTCGGGCTCGTCGCAGCGCAGGAACGGGTTGGTCTGCAATTCCTCGCCGATGCGGAAGGGCACGGTGGGCACCTCGGACGCGCGCGCACTGCGGGCCCTCTCCAGCCGCTCGTGCACCGCGCGATTGCCGGGCTCGGCGGCCTCGGCAAACGTGAGGTTGGCGACCGTGTACTCGTGGCCGCAGCAGCCGAGCGTGTCCTCCGGCAGGTTGGCGAGCTTCTGCAGCGATTCGTGCATCTGTTCGGGCGTGCCCTCGAACACACGCCCGCAGCCGCCGGCAAACAGGGTGTCGCCGCAGGCGACGATGCCGCCACCGACGAACGAAATATGGCCGCTGGTGTGGCCGGGGGTGTCGAGGATCTCGAATTCGGTGTCGAGCTCGTCGATGCGCACGCGATCGCCCTCGCGCACCGCGTGGGTGACGCCGTCGACGGGCTCGTCGGCCGGCCCATGGACCGGGATTCCCGGGTGCAGCCCGCACAGGTCCTTGAGTCCGGCGACGTGATCGCCGTGGTGATGGGTGATGAAGATGGCGCAGGGGTGCAGGTCGGCGTGGTCGAGCGCCGCGACCACCGGTGCGGCCTCGCCCGGGTCGACCACTACCACCGAGCGCGAGTCGGCCTGGCGCAGGATCCAGATGTAGTTGTCGGACAGGGCAGGAATCGGGACCGGGGTCAGCATGCGGATCGTCCTCTCGGATTGTGCCGGGACGATTGTAACGTGCGGTCCGGGCGGCACGCGTCCGGCAACGCGCGCTCCCGAGTTGTCCGTCAGTGCGAGCGGAGCGAAGCAGGCCGGCCGGGGTTGCGAGCCCGCTGTCGCATTGGGGGGCCGTACCCCTTCTCGCAATGACGAATGGCGATGAGCCGCCTGCAGGAGGGGAGACCGCCGGGGGTGACTGCTACTTGCGTTTCCCCTGCGGGACCTTCTTCGGCTTCTTTTGCCGCACCCGCTCGTCGGTGATCCAGGCGCTCACATAACGGGCCGGCGTGATGTCGAAGTAGACGTTCGCGGGGGTGATGTGCTTGCCGCGCGGCGCGTCGATCTCGGCCGGGTCGGCCTCTTCCAGCTCCAGCGAGCGCGCCGAGAAGGGCACCTGCTTGAAGCTCTCGCAGCAGACATAGAACGGCACCCGCTGCGCGCGGGCGGCCAGCGCCAGCATCGAGGTGCCGACCTTGTTCACGACCGAGCCGTCGGCCAGCAGCGAGTCGGCGCCGACCAGGACCACGCTGGCCTGCTGTGTGAAATGGCCGAGCTGGGCATCGGTGATCATCGTGACCGGGACCCCGGCCCGGTCGAGGTGCCGGGCCTGCTGGCGGCCCTCGTACCCCGGTCGGCCCTCGGAAACGATGCCGCGCACCCCGCGGTCGGCGAGCAGGCGGAAGGTCTCGGTCACGGTCGAGCTGAGGCTGTGGGTGAGGATGGTCGCGTCCCTGCCGATCAGCTTCGCCGCCCGCTGGGCAGCCCGCTCGACGGCATGCAGCGACTGGTCGGCGAGCTCCTGGGCGTGGGTCGCCGCCTCCCGCCGCAGGCCATCGACGTCGTCGACGGGCAGGTCCTCCACCCGGTCGACCCAGCGCTGCAGGATGGTGTAGATCGGCGCCATGTTCGGACGCGCATACTGCAGCTGCTCGGCGAAGTCGAGCAGCATCCGGCGCAGGTTTACCGGGTCCTGCTCGGCGCAGCTGCCGGCGTAGGCCGCCAGGCTGTCGAGCGCCTGCCTTGCCAACTGGCTGGCGCCGCTGACCCGGTCGTCGACCAGCGCCCGCCGGTGACTGCGCCGGAACTCGGCGTCATCCACGGCGCGGTTTACTCGAGCCGGATGTCGTCGGCGATCGTGAGCTCGATGTCGAGTTCCGGCACCTTCAGCACGACCGAGGCCGACAGCGCCTCGTTGCCCTTCAGCGTGCCGTCCTCGACCCGCTCGCGGGCCGCCTTCTCGATCTCCCGCTGCGACGTGATCCCGACCTTCTTCAGGAAGCTCCGGATCTCCGTATTGAATCGATCCTCGTCCATCGCGACTCTCTCCCAAGACTGGAAAACCCCATCATACGCGCCTGCCCCCGGGCGACAACGACCGCGCCCGAGGCGGTCGGGCGGTGGCGGGCGGAGCGGGGATCGCGGCGACAGGGGGCGCCCAGCCGACGGCCTGCCGGCGGGCGCCGCGTCACATCTCGATGCCGTCGTCGGGTTCGTCGGGCAGCGGCTCGGCGGCGTCGCGGCGCCGGTCGAGCAGTTCGTCGAGATAATCGTCCATCGGGGGTGATCCACGGCTCCGGACTGGCGTCCAGATTGCGGTGGTCGCGTGACAGCCCCATGAACGCGGCAGCCACCAGGGCTGGCGGAGGTCAGCGTACTCCGTGCTCACCGAGCAGGGCGAGGAACCGGTCGCGCGGGATGCGGCGGGCGCCGAGTCGTTGCAGGTGGGGGTTTTCCAACTGGCAGTCGACCAGCGCGACATCCTCGCTCTCGAGCGCGTGCCACAGGGCGATCTTCGAGGCGTCGCTGCGGCGGCTGAACATCGACTCGCCGAAGAACACGCGTCCCAGGTGCACGCCGTAGATCCCGCCGGCCAGTTCGCCGCCCTGCCAGCACTCGAACGAGGTCGCGCAACCAAGCCGGTGCAGCTCCACGTAGGCGTCGACCATGCGCGGCAGGATCCAGGTGCCGGGGCTGCCGGGTCGCGGCTCGGCGCAGGCCCGCACGACCTTGGAAAAGGCACGGTCACGCGTGACCTCGAAGTGGCCCCGGCGCCACGTGCGCCGCAGGCTGCGGGAGACGTGGAATTCCTCCGGGAACAGGACGCAGCGCGGGTCGGGTGACCACCACAGGATCGGCTCGTCGCGCGCGAACCACGGAAACACGCCGTTGCGGTAGGCCTGCAGCAGGCGCCGCGGCCGCAGGTTGCCCCCAATGGCGAGCAGCCCGTTCGGCTCCGGCAGCGCGTGGTGCACCGGCGGGAATGGCACGGTGTCGTCGTCGGGCGGCAGGAACGTCACGGGGAGCATCGGTCGTACTCGTCAGCGGCCTGCCGATAGGGCGACCAGCTGCGCAGTTCCTCGAAGCGCAGGTCCACCAGCCGCCGCTCGCGCGCGAGATAGTCCGCGATCGCCCGGCGGAAGTCCGGTTGCCCGATCCAGTGGACCGAGTGGGTGCGCTCGGGCAGGAACCCGCGGGCGATCTTGTGCTCGCCCTGGGCGCCCGGCTCGAAGCGGTCGAGCCCCTGTTCGATGGCGTATTCGATGCCCTGATAGTAGCAGGCCTCGAAATGCAGGCTGTGGTAGTCGTGTTCGCAGCCCCAGTAGCGACCGTAGAGCGTGTCGCCACCGCGGAACAGGATCGACGCGGCGACCTCGCGGCCACCGTGATGCGCGAACACCACCAGCAGCTGCTCACCCATGGTCGCGCCGAGCTGCTCGAAGAAGGCCTGGGTCAGCACCGGCACATTCCACTTCTTCTCGAAGGTGCTGGCATAGAAATGATGCGCGAGCCGCCACTGGCGCGCGTCCAGCTCGTCGCCACGATGGCGGCTGAGGGTAATGCCCTGTTCGGCCGTGCGGCGCCGTTCGCGGCGGATCTTCTTGCGCTTGCGGCTGCTCAGGGCCTCGAGGAAGTCGTCGAACCCGCGGTAGCCGCCGTTGCGCCAGTGGTACTGGATGTCGCTGCGCAACAGCAGGTCGTCGGCCTGCAGCCAGTCGAGCTCGTGGGGCAGCGGAAACAGCCAGTGGATGCTCGACCAGCGGTGCTCGCGCGCACCCGTGCGCGCCGCCGTGACCAGTCGGGCCGCGGTCCGAGCCGGGTCGCGCCCCGGCGCGACCAGCAACCGCGGCCCGCGCGCGGGCGTATAGGGTGCGGCGGCGACCAGCTTCGGGTAATAGCGCAGGCCGTGGCGGGCGTAGGCGTCGGCCCAGGCGAAGTCGAACACGAACTCGCCCCAGGAGTTCAGCTTGACGAAGCTGGGGAGGGCGCCCGCGATGGCGCCGTCGTCGGGGTCACGCAGCAGCAGGTAGCGGGGCAGCCAGCCGGTCGCGGCGCCGATACAGCCGTGTTGCTCGAGTGCGAACAGGAACTCGTGGCGCAGGAAGGGGTAATCGCCGACCAGGGCGTTCCATTCGGCCGGCGGGACCTGCTCGAGGCTGTCGAGCCACTCTGTATTCATTGCCGGCATGGTTTCGCCACTTTGCGCGGGGGCGGATTCGCCGGCAAGGCCGTCGTTCCGGCACGTTTGCCTATCCTGACGGATGCAGGAGCGGCCCCCGGCCGCGAACCGGCCGTATCGGCCGGCAACGGCTGGGTTCGCGGGCTGGAGCCCGCTCCTGCACTCACCCGGGCAGCGTGAAGGCGGGGTGCTGGAGCCCGCGGCCGCAGATCAACCGTCGGGATCCCTCAGGCCGCCTCGTCCTTCGCGAGCTCGCTCAGGTAGCGCTCGGCGTCGAGCGCGGCCATGCAGCCGGTGCCGGCCGAGGTGACCGCCTGGCGATAGACGTGGTCGGCCACGTCGCCGGCGGCGAACACGCCCGGCACGCTGGTGGCCGTGGCGTTGCCCTCGAGGCCGCTGCGGACGACGATATAGCCGCCGCGCATCTCCAGCTGGCCCTCGAACAGGCTGGTGTTGGGCGTGTGGCCGATGCCGAGGAACATGCCGGTGACCGCGATCTCCTTGGTGCTGCCATCGATCTTGTTGCGCAGGCGCAGCCCGGTGACGCCGGTCTGGTCCCCCAGCACCTCGTCGACCTCGCTGTTCCACTCGAACGACAGCTTGCCCTTCTGCTCGAGGGCGAACAGCTCGTCCTGCAGCATGGCCTCGGCCCGGAGCTGGTCGCGCCGGTGCACCAGCGTGACATGACGCGCCAGGTTGGCCAGGTACAGCGCCTCCTCGGCTGCCGTGTTGCCGCCGCCGATCACGGCCACGTCCTGGTTGCGGTAGAAGAAGCCGTCGCAGGTGGCGCAGGCGGAGACGCCGCGCCCCTTGAAGGTGTCCTCGGACTCGAGGCCGAGATAGCGGGCGGTGGCACCGGTGGCGATGACCAGCGCGTCGCAGGTGTAGACGGCGGCGTCGCCGGTCAGCCGGAACGGCCGCTGCGACAGGTCGGCCCCGTTGATGTGGTCGTGGACGATATCCGTGCCGAGGCGCTCGGCGTGGGCGCGCATCCGTTCCATCAGCGCCGGACCCTGCAGGTTGTCGTTGTCGCCGGGCCAGTTGTCGACATCGGTGGTCGTGGTCAGCTGGCCACCGGGTTCCATGCCGGTCACCAGCACCGGCTGCAGGTTGGCGCGCGCGGCGTAGACCGCGGCCGTGTAGCCGGCCGGGCCGGAACCCAGGATGAGCAGGCGGCAATGCCTGGTTTCGCTCATGTATAATCTCCCGATTCAGACGCCCGTTGCCCGGTCCGCGCGTGGCCGGCAATGGTACGAAAGGCTCTCACACCGGTAAAGCGCGCTCCCCGTGCGCAGGCAGGGACTCCACTGTTGGCCCAGGCCCGAAAAAAACCCGGAGCGGGCGGCACGCCGCCGATCGCGCGCCACGTGCAGCGCGCCCTGCGCGAGGGGGCATTCGTCCTGCTGCTGGCGATATCGGCCTATCTGCTGCTGTCGCTGCTGACTTTCAATCCCTCCGACCCGGGCTGGTCGCACACCGGCACTGGCGGCGCGATCGCCAACGCGGGCGGCCGCGCCGGCGCCTGGTTCGCCGACGTGTTCCTGTATCTGTTCGGCTACATCGCCTACCTGGTTCCGGTCATGGTCGCCTGGGCCGGCTGGCTGGTGTACCGGGTGCGGCCGGCGGCCGAGACCGGCGCGCTGCGCTTCCACGCCCTGCGCTGGGGCGGCTTCGTGGTGACCCTGCTCTCGGCCTGCGGGCTGGCGGCCCTGCACTTCGCGGCTGCTCCCGGCACGCTGCCGGTCGGGGCCAACGCCGGTGGCGTGCTGGGCGACTTCATCGGGCTCGAGTTCGTGGCCGTGCTGGGACTGCTCGGCAGCACCCTGCTGCTGCTGGCGCTGTTCCTGGCGGCGGTCACGCTGTTCACCGGCCTGTCCTGGTTCGACACCATGGACTTCCTCGGGCGGCTGGTGCTGGCGGCCTGGGGTCGGCTGCTGCGGCTGGCCGGCGCGCTGCGCGAGCGGGCGATCGCGCACCGGGCGCGCCAGCAGCGCGAGGCCAGCGTCGCCCGGGAGCGCAGCCGCAGCGCGGGCTCGAAGAAGAAGGCACCGCGTATCGAGCCGGTGATCGAGCCGCCGCGCGAAAGCCGGCGCGTGCAGAAGGAAAGGCAGATCCAGCTGTTCGAGCCGCCGCCGGACAGCGAGCTGCCGGCGCTGTCGCTGCTCGACGCCCCGCGCGACGAGGCGGGCGGCTACTCCAAGGAGGCGCTGGAGGCGATGTCGCGCCTGGTCGAGCACAAGCTCGAGGATTTCAACATCAGCGCCGAGGTCGTCGCCGTGCACCCCGGACCGGTCATCACGCGCTTCGAGCTGCAGCCGGCCCCGGGGGTCAAGGTCAGCCAGATCACGAACCTGTCGAAGGACCTGGCGCGCTCACTGTCGGTCGTCAGCGTCCGCGTGGTCGAGGTGATCCCCGGCCGCTCGACCGTGGGCCTCGAGATCCCGAACGAGCAGCGGCAGATGGTGCGGCTGGCCGATATCCTGAAATCCGAGGCCTACGACCGCTCGGGCTCGCCGCTGACGCTGGCGCTCGGGCACGACATCGGCGGCCAGCCGGTGGTCGCGGACCTGCAGAAGATGCCGCACCTGCTGGTGGCCGGCACGACCGGCGCCGGGAAGTCGGTGGCGCTGAACGCGATGCTGCTGAGCCTGGTCTACAAGGCGCTGCCGAGGGACGTGCGCCTGATCCTGATCGACCCGAAGATGCTCGAGCTGAACGCCTACGAGGGCATACCGCACCTGCTGGCACCGGTCGTGACGGACATGAAGGAGGCAGCCAACGCCCTGCGCTGGTGCGTGGCGGAGATGGAGCGGCGCTACCGCCTGATGGCCTCGCAGGGTGTGCGCAACATCGCCGGTTACAACCGCAAGGTGAAGGAGGCGATCGACGCCGGCGAGCCGATCGCCGACCCGTTCCATCGACCGGCGGAGGCCGAGGACCCGGAGGCACCGGCGCCGACGCTGGAGCCGATCCCGTACGTGGTGGTCGTGATCGACGAACTGGCCGACATGATGATGGTGGTCGGCAAGAAGGTCGAGGAACTGATCGCGCGCATCGCGCAGAAGGCGCGGGCGGCCGGCATCCACCTGGTGCTGGCGACGCAGAGGCCGTCGGTGGATGTCATTACCGGACTGATCAAGGCCAACATCCCGACCCGGATCGCGTTCCAGGTCTCCTCGCGGGTCGACTCACGCACCATCCTCGACCAGCAGGGCGCGGAGCACCTGCTCGGCAACGGCGACATGCTGTACCTGCCGGCCGGTACCGGCTACCCGCAACGCATTCACGGCGCCTTCGTCGACGACCACGAGGTGCACAAGGTCGTCGAGAGCCTGCGCCAGGCCGGCGCGCCGGCCTACCGCGAGGACATTCTGCAGGAGCAGCCCGGCAGCGACGGCGCGCTGCCCGGTGAGGCGGATGCCGGCGGCGAGTCCGACGAGCTCTACGACCAGGCGGTGGCGATCGTCACCGAGAGCCGCAAGGCCTCGATCTCCTACGTACAGCGGCGGTTGAAGATCGGCTACAACCGCGCCGCGCGCATCGTCGAGGAGATGGAGACCGCAGGCATCGTCTCGCCGGTGCAGGCGAACGGCGCCCGCGAGGTCATCGCCCCGCCGCCCCCCCAGGCCTGAAACGGAGAATCCGCCTCGATGCATCGACTGCGATCACTCGTGTGCGCGGGCCTGCTGCTGCTCGCGACCGCGGCATCCGCCGGCGAGGCCACCCAGCGGCTGGAGGCATTCACCACGGGTCTCGAGTCGTTCACCGCCGGCTTCGTGCAGACCGTATACGATGAGGACCAGCGCCCGGTGCAGGAGAGCCACGGCCAGGCCTGGCTGCAGCGGCCGGGCCTGTTTCGCTGGGAGTACGAGACCCCCTACCAACAGACCATTGTCGCCGACGGCGAGCGCCTGTGGATCCATGACGAGGACCTGGAGCAGGTGACGGTGAAGAAAGTCGAGCGCGCGCTCGGCACGGCGCCGATCATGCTGCTGTCGAACAGCGAGCCGCTGTCCGAGCAGTTCGAGATCCTGGACCGCGGCCGCCGCGAGGACCTGTACTGGGTCGAGCTGCAGCCGAAGGTCGACGACACGGACTTCCGCCGCATCTTCCTCGGCTTCGACGAACAGGCCTTGAAGGTCATGGAACTGCGCGACCGCTTCGACCAGGCGACGCAGATCCGCTTCCATCACGTGCGGCTGAATCCGGACATCGAGGCGGCGAAGTTCGAGTTCACACCGCCGGAAGGGGCGGACGTCCTGCGCGGCGCGCCCGATGCGGCGGGCGACGGCGATTGAGATGGCCGGCGGGGAACGGCAGCCGTCCCTGCTGGCGGAGGAGGGTCCCGACTTCCGGCCGCTGGCTGATCGGATGCGCCCGCGCACGCTGGACGAGTTCGCTGGCCAGTCGCACGTGCTCGGCCCCGGCAGTCCCTTGCGCGAGGCCATCGAGCATGACCGGTTGCACTCCATGGTGTTCTGGGGTCCGCCCGGCAGCGGCAAGACGACGCTGGCGCGCATGATCGCGCACCGCTGCGGCGCCGAGTTCATCGCCGTGTCCGCGGTACTGTCGGGCGTCAAGGACATCCGCGCGGCGATCGAGCGGGCGCGCGAGGTTCGCCGTGCCGACAACCGGCCGACGGTGCTGTTCGTCG
This sequence comes from Halofilum sp. (in: g-proteobacteria), assembly GCA_033721835.1. Lineage (GTDB taxonomy): Bacteria > Pseudomonadota > Gammaproteobacteria > XJ16 > Halofilaceae > Halofilum. The sequence continues at coordinate 11,993 of JAWWAE010000012.1, forward strand.
ACGAGGTACACCGCTTCAACAAGGCACAGCAGGACGCCTTCCTGCCGCATGTCGAGGACGGCACGGTGTTCTTCATCGGGGCCACCACCGAGAACCCCTCGTTCGAGCTGAACAATGCATTGCTGTCGCGCGTGCGCACGTATGTGCTGAAGCCGTTGAGCGCGGACGACATCCGCGGCGTGATCGATCGGGCCCTGGCGGATCCCGAGCTCGGGCTGGGCGCGCGTGGCATCGCAATGGACGACGATCTGCGCGACCGCCTCGCGGGCGCCGCCGACGGCGACGCCCGCCGGGCATTGCTGCTGCTCGAAATCGCGGCCGATCTGGCGCAGGGCGAGGGCGACGGGACCATCACCGAGGACATCCTGCACGAGGTCTCGAAGGAGAGCCTGCGGCGCTTCGACAAGGGCGGCGAGTATTTCTACGACCAGATCTCCGCCCTGCACAAGTCGGTGCGCGGTTCCAGCCCCGACGCCGCCCTGTACTGGTTCTGCCGCATGCTCGACGGCGGCTGCGACCCGCTCTACATCGCCCGCCGCGTGGTCCGCATCGCCTCCGAGGACATCGGCAACGCCGACCCACGGGCGCTGCAGCTCGGGCTGCAGGCCTGGGACACCTACGAGCGCCTCGGCAGCCCGGAGGGCGAGCTCGCGATCGCCCAGGCGATCGTCTACATGGCCTGTGCGGCCAAGTCGAACGCCGTCTATGCGGCGTTCAATGCCGCGACCCGCGACGCGAAGTCGTCGGGCAGTGCCGAGGTCCCGCTGCACCTGCGCAATGCGCCCACCCGGCTGATGAAGGACATCGGTTACGGTGAGGGCTACCGTTACGCACACGACGAGCCCGACGGCTTCGCCGCCGGTGCCACTTATTTCCCCGACGCGATGGGGGAGCGGGTCTACTACCAGCCGGGCGACCGCGGGCTGGAGGCACGCATTGCCGAGCGCCTGCGCGAGCTGCGGTCGCGCAACCGCGAAGCCTGAGCTGCAGCGGCCGCGAGCCCGGCCGGGATCGCGGCGGCTACAGGTCGGGGTTCCATGCCCGGGGCAGCCCGCGATGCCGGCGGCGATCGGGGCCCGGACACCGCGGGTCCCCGCGCATCATGACGCGCATTCGCACTTCTATTGTGTCCCGACAGGGCGTACCCTTAACTTGGAAACAGGGAATTTCGGTCGTCCCGAAGGGAGGCGGAGCTGCGTCGATCACTTGCCAGCACCTGGCCCGCGACGCTGTGCACATTCTCACCCCCTGCCGTCGCAGCCACCGACAGCGCATTGATGTCCGCGCCATTCCTCTGGTTCGTGCTGGTGGCGGGTCTGATGGCATTGCTGATGCTGCACCGCCGGCGGCGCTCCGAGCGGCCCGTCACCGCACCCAGCGGCGGTGACCGCGAGGACACCCCGCGCCGGCCCGCTGCGGTCGATTCACTGCGCGAACGTCATGCGCTGTTGCAGGCAATCTTCTTCGGCTCACCGGAGGCCATTCTGGCCACCGATCGCGAGCGGAATATCCGCATCGTCAATCCGGCATTCCGGGAACTGTTCGGCTACTCGGAACAGGAAATCCTCGGGCAGAACACCCGCTTGCTCTACGCCGACCCTGCCGACTACGAGCGGATCGGCCTGGCATACCGTGACCGCGGTCCCGATGACGGTGCCCGGCTGCTGACGCACACGATCCATGTGCAGACCCGCTCGGGGCGCAGGTTCTTCGCGGAATCGGTAACCGATCACCTGCACGATGCCGATGGCAACCACATCGGTTATGTCGGTTTCCTGCGCGACGTGACCGAGCGGTTGAAGGCGGAGGCCGCCTACCGTGACATCTTCAACCACGTTGCCGAGGGCCTGTGCCGCTCGACGCCCGATGGCCGATTCATCCGGGCCAATCCCGCGCTGGTCAGCATGTTCGGTTTCGACAGTGCCGACGAGCTGATGGAGAAGGTCACCAACATCGGCGAGCAGTGCTACGTGCACCCGGCGGATCGGCAGGAGATGATCCGGCGGCTGGCCCGGGACGGTCGCGTCGGGGGATTCGAGGTCGAGATGTATCGCCCCGGGACCGGGGAGCGCATGTGGGTCAGCGAGAACGCCCGCGCAGTGACCGACGACGAGGGCCGGCTGCTGTACTGCGACGTGTCGCTGTTCGACATTACCGAGCGCAAGCGGGCAGAGGAAGAACTCCTCCGCCAGCGCGAGCTCTACGCCAGCCTCGTCGAGTCCACGTCGGCGATCCTGTGGGAGGGCGATCCGGAGACCTTTCGTTTCTCGTTCGTCAGCGCGGAGGCTGAGAAGCTGCTGGGATACCCGATCGAGCGCTGGCTCGAAGAGCCGAATTTCTGGGTCGAGCACATCCATCCTGAGGACCGGGAATGGGCGCCGTTGTACTGTGAAACTGCGACCCGCGAGCGGCGCCGCCATCAGTTCGACTACCGCATGATTGCCGCAGACGGCGCGACCGTCTGGCTGCACGACGTCGTCAACGTGATCGTGGAGAACGACCGCCCCGTGAAGCTGGTGGGCGTAATGATCGACGTAACGGCGGAGAAGGAGGCACGCGAGAAGCTGCGCGCCAGCGAATCGCGGTACCGCCAGTTGTTCACCGCCAACAAGGCCGTGTTCACGCTGATCGATCCCGAAACCGGGCGATTCATCGACGCCAACGACGCGGCCTGTCGCTACTACGGCTATGACCGTGAACAGCTCTGCGCCATGTCGGTCACCGATATCAACACCCTGCCGCGCGAGGAGGTGCTGCGCGAGATGCGCAGGGCGCTGCACGAGGAGCGGGACTACTTCCGTTTCCGGCACCGCCTTAGCAACGGCGAGGTGCGTGAGGTGGAGGTCCGCTCGGGGCCGATCGAGACGGACCATGGGCGCATCCTCTACACGATCGTTCACGACGTCAGCGACCGGATCGAGGCGGAACACCGGCTGCGCGAGGCCGCCGCGGTGTTCGAGAACACGGCGGACGGCGTGTTCATTACCGATCCCGAGGGCACCATCCACGACGTCAACCGGGCCTTCACGAAGATCACCGGCTTCGCACGCGAGGATGTGGTCGGGCGGAATCCGCGCATCTGGAAATCCGAACACCACGATCCGGATTTCTATCACGGCATGTGGCGTTCGATTGGCGAATTCGGACACTGGCGCGGCGAGATCTGGAATCGGCGCAAGGACGGTGCGGTCTATCCCGCCTGGCTCAGCATCAGCCAGGTGCTGGACCACGAAGGCGAACTCGACGGTTACGTGGCCGTGTTCTCGGACATCAGCAATGTCAAGAACGCAGAGGCGCGGCTCGACCATCTCGCGCATCATGACTCGCTGACCGACCTGCCGAACCGACTGCTGCTGAACGACCGGCTGGAGCACGCAATTCGGCGTGCGCAACGCTACGAGCATGGACTCGGGATCGTGTTCATCGATCTGGACCGCTTCAAGCACGTCAACGACAGCCTCGGCCATACGACCGGCGACTCGTTGTTGCAGCACGCGGCGCAGCGTCTCCATCAGTGCGTGAGGGCCGACGACACCGTGGCGCGGATCGGGGGCGACGAGTTCACGCTATTGCTCGAGGACGTCGGTCGCGATGGCTGCATCGTTGTCGCCGACAAGGTGCTGGAAATGTTCGCCGCGCCGTTCGACGTCGCGGGGCACGAGGTCTACGTGACCCCGAGCCTGGGGGTGGCACTGTTCCCGGACAACGGGGATAACGCGGACACCCTGTTGCGCAATGCCGACGCCGCGATGTACCGGGCGAAGCACCAGGGCGGCAATACCTGGGCCTTCTACACCCGCACCCTGACGGCGGAGGCCTACGAGCGGGTCCAGCTCGAGGGCCACCTGCGTCGGGCACTGGAGCGGGAGGAGCTGTCGCTGCTCTACCAGCCGCAGCTGAACATGGTCGACGGCTCGGTCGTGGGGGCCGAGGCGCTGCTGCGCTGGGAGCACCCGGAGCTGGGCGTGATCGGACCCGGCCGGTTCGTGCCGCTGGCGGAGGAGACCGGGCTGATCGTGCCCATTGGCGACTGGGTGCTGCGCCAGGCCTGTCGCGCGGCCCGGCAGTGGATGGACGCCGGCTTCGAGTTCGAGTGTCTGGCCGTCAACGTTGCCGGTCCGCAGATCCGGCGCGGCAACCTCGTCGAGTCGGTCCGCCAGGCGCTGGAGGAATCGGGCCTGCCGCCGTCGAAGCTCGAACTCGAGGTGACCGAGAGCTTCATCATGGTGCAGGCGGACCGCTCGCTGCGCGTGCTGCACGAGCTGCGGGATCTGGGTGTGCAACTGGCGATCGACGACTTCGGGACCGGCTATTCCTCGCTTGCCTACCTCAAGCGGCTGCCGATCAATCTGCTGAAGATCGACCAGTCCTTCGTACGTGACGTGCCATTGGACGCGGCCAACGTCGGTATTTGCCGGGCGGTGATCGCGTTGTCCGAGAACCTGCGGCTCGGCGTCCTTGCCGAGGGGGTCGAGACGGCCGAACAGCGGGACTTCCTGATCGAATCGGGTTGCCGCCGCGCCCAGGGCTTCCTGTTCAGTCGCCCGTTGACCCAGAAGCGGCTGCTCGACTGGAGCGGCCGCGAGTCGGAGCGCCTGCGCAACGCCGCGCGCTGATCTCGCGCGCAAGGCATCGAAGTGTATCCCTCACGCGCCGCCGTGCCGGGCCAGTGCCCACGCCACGTGCTCGCGCACCAGCGGCGAGGGATGCCCGGCGCGCTCGCGCAGCGCCGCGACCACCGGCGCGGAGGTGGGCGCGTTGCCGAGTGCGACCGCGACGTTGCGCAGCCAGCACTCGTGGCTGATCCGGCGGATGGCCGAGCCCTCGGTCGCGGCCAGGAACTCGGCCTCGCTCCAGCGGAACAGCGCGACCAGGTCGGGCGCGTCCAGTCCGTTGCGGACCCGGAAATCGCGCTCGGTTGCGGTCGTGGCATGCCGGTTCCAGGGGCAGAATACCTGGCAGTCGTCGCAACCGAAGACGCGGTTGCCCATCAGCGGTCGCAGCGATTCGGGGATCGGGCCGTCGTTCTCGATCGTCAGGTAGGAGATGCAGCGGCGGGCGTCGATCCGGTACGGCCCGGTGATCGCGCCGGTCGGGCAGACGTTGATGCAGGCGCGGCAGGAGCCGCAGACATCGGGCTCGCGCGGCGCATCGACCGGCAGCGGCAGGTCGGTGTAGAGCTCGCCGAGGAAGAAATACGAGCCGCTGCGGCCATCGATCAGGCAGGTGTTCTTGCCGGGCGTGCCGAGCCCGGCCTTGTGCGCGAGCGGCTTCTCCATCACCGGTGCGCTGTCGGTGAAGGCGCGATAGCCGAACGGGCCGATCTCCGCGGCGACACGGTCGGCCAGCCGCTGCAGCCGTCGGCGCAGCACCTTGTGATAGTCGCGGCCGAGCGCGTAGCGCGCGACGTAGGCACGGCGTCCGTCGCGCAATACGGCCCGCGCGTCGGCGCCCTCGGCCGGCCAGTAGTCCATGCCCACCGACACGATGCGCAGGGTGCCGGGCAGCAACTCGGCCGGCCGGGTGCGCTTGTCGCCATGGGCCGCCATCCACTGCATGCGCCCATGGCGTCCCTCGGCCAGCCACTGATGCAGCTCCCGCTCGGCCGCATCGAGCTCGGTGTCGGTGATGCCGACGCGATCGAAGCCGAGCTCCCGGGCCCAGCCGCGAATGCGGCCGGCGAGTGCCTGCCAGTCGTGCGCCCCGGTGGTGGCGGTGTGTGCGGTCATGCGGGCATGGTACTGCGCCGTAGCGGGCGCTGCGAAACGGGGGGTCGCCGGATTCCGGCCCGTGACCTCCGAGCGCCCCGAGGCCGCCGGATCGAAGTGCAATCCGCGGAAACCCGGCGGGCACGAGCGAAGCCACAGGCCATGCCGGAGTGTGGCTTCGGCACGCGTCAGCGCAGATCGACCCGCCCGCTGCTGTTCCACGGCAGCTCGAAGCGTCCCAGCCGCTCGTCGGCCGCCGTCGCCGTGAGGGTCGCGCGCAGGGTGTAGTCGAGCGGGTCGCCGCCGACCAACAGGGCGTAACCGCCGCGGCCGAGCGAGTCGAGATCGAGCTCGAAGGTGAGCCTCAGCGTCCCCTCGCCGTTCGCCGGGACGCGCAGCGGGGCGGTGCTGCCGCCGCGGGCCCAGCGCTCACCCTCGACCTCGAGGGTCCAGTCGAGCCGGTCCAGCGCCAGCGCGAAGCCGTTCGGGTTGGCGACCCCCAGGTTCAGCGCCAGCAGCGCCCCGTCGGCCGTCAGTCGCTGCAGCCGCAGCGACTGCAGGGACAGCTCGGGCCGGTGGGGCACCGGCAGGGTGCCGTCGGTGCTGGCCTCGACCCGGCGGCCCCCCAGGATCGGGATCTCGACCTCCAGTCCCAGGTCCAGCTCCCAGGCGATCGAGTCGCGGCCGGCCAGCCCCCCGAGCAGGCCGGCGATGGTGCCGAAATCCACTCGCAGCGGGATCTCCATGCGGGTCGTCTCGTTCGCCCCGAGCTCGAGCCGTTGCCGGCGTTCGCCGCTGAGGGCCGGCCGGCCGTCGACGCGGAGCCGGTAATCGAAGCCGGTGAGCCGGATCGCGATCGCATTGGGGTTCTGGACACGGACGTCGAGCGCGACCACCGCATGGTCGAACCCGAGGCCGGTGATGCGGGCGCCGGCGACGCTCGCGCTGGGCGGCTGCGGGTTCAGCCCGTCGCGCAGTGCGGCGCAGCCGGCGAGCAGCAGGGCGAGGAGCAGGGCGGGTAACAGGGGTCGTGTACGCACGGCATGGTCCCGGAATGGGTTGGGCGCAACATACCGTGAGCCGGCTCCCGGCGTCACCCGAACAGGTCGGCCTGGTCTCCGGCGCGCGGCGGACGGCGGAAGGATTCGCTCGAGAGAGTGATGCGGCGCTGCCGGTCGATCCCCGCCCGGCGGCAGGCGACGCGAAAGCGGTCGGCCAGGATCTGGGCATAGGCGCCGGAGCCGCGCATCCGGTGCCCGAAGCGGCCGTCATACTCGCGGCCGCCGTGGGCCTGGCGCAGCAGTGACAGCACATGCTCGGCCCGGTCCGGGTAGTGCGCGTGCAGCCAGTCTACGAACAGGCCGTGCACCTCCTGTGGCAGGCGCAGCAGGATGTAGCCGGCGCTGACTGCCCCGGCCTCCGCCGCCGCCGTGAGCAGGGCCTCCAGCTCGTGGTCGGTGATCGCAGGCACCACCGGCGCGATCAGCGTACCGGTCGGGATCCCGGCCGCGGTCAGTTCCCGGATCAGCTGCAGCCGGCGTCGGGGACCGGCGGCCCGCGGCTCGAGCGTGCGCTTGATCGAGGGGTCGAGACTGGTCAGGCTGACCATGACCGAGACGCCGTTCCAGTCCGCCATCGCGGCCAGCAGGTCGAGGTCGCGCTCGATCCCGCTGCCCTTGGTGATGATACTGACCGGGTGTCGGTACTCGGCCAGCACCTCGAGGATCTCGCGCGTCACCCGGTAGCGCCTCTCGATCGGCTGATAGGGATCCGTGTTGGCGCCGAGCGTGATCGGCGCGGGCCGGTAATGGGGATGCTCCAGCTCCGCGCGCAACCGGGCGCCCGCGTCGGCCTTGCGCAGCAGCCGGCTCTCGAAGTCCTGACCGGGCGACAGGCCGTAGCGCGCATGGGTCGGCCGCGCGAAGCAGTAGATGCAGCCGTGCTCGCAGCCGCGGTAGGGATTGATCGAGCGGTCGAACGGGACGTCCGGCGACCGGTTCCAGGCAATCATGCGCCGCGCCTGGTCGATGCCGACCGTCGTCTCCAGCGCCGGCAGCGGCTCGTCGATCCCGCCCCAGCCATCGTCGACGGCCTCGACCCGCGTGGGCTCGTAGCGTATGGCCGGGTTGCTCAGGGCCCCGCGACCCTTGCGCTGGGTGCGGTCGGGGCTGGACGGGTCGCTCATGTGGAGACTGTACAAAAAAACAGTTCCGGGCACCAGCCTGCGCGTACCGGCGCGGACGGGCATACTCCCGGCGGCAACCCGCAGGCCGGTGTTCGCGCCAGCGGATGCCCGCTTGCGTGTGGCGCAGACACGCGCGTCAATCGCGAGCGAAGCGAGCCCCTGATCATCGCGACACGCGGGGCGTGCCGCCAACACCGGCCTGCGATCCATGGCCGAGCGACCGGAGCCCGGAATGATCCCCCTCAAGGACGACAACCCGACCTCGCGCATCCCGTTCGTCAGCTACACCGTCCTGGTCGCCTGCGTGGCCGTGTTCCTGTGGCAGTTCAGCCTCGAGCCTCGGGCGGCGCAGGTCGCGGTGTACGCGTTCGGGATGATCCCGGCGGTGCTGTTCGGCGCCGCGAGCCTGCCGTCGGAGGTGGCCCTGGTGCCACCGGCCGCCACACTGGTGACCTCGATGTTCCTGCACGGCGGCTGGATGCACCTGATCGGCAACATGCTCTATCTGTGGATCTTCGCGGACAACGTCGAGGATGCGATGGGCCACGTCCGTTTCGTGGTCTTCTACCTGCTCTGCGGGCTCGCGGCCGCGCTGGCGCAGGCCGCCCTGGATCCGGGCTCGCAGATCCCGATGGTCGGCGCCTCGGGGGCGATCTCCGGGGTGCTGGGGGCCTACCTGTTGCTGCATCCGAAGGCCCATGTGCTGGTATTCGTTCCGCTCGGGTACTTCAGCCAGCTCGTCCGGCTGCCCGCGCTGCTGGTGCTCGGCCTCTGGTTCGTGCTGCAGTTGATCCAGCAGTCGATGGCGCCGGCGGGCGAGGGCGGCGTCGCCTTCATGGCGCACATCGGCGGGTTCGTCGCCGGCATGGTACTGATCCCGCTGTTCAAGTTCCGCCGCGTGCGATTGTTCGACTGAATGGCGGCGCGCCGGTCTGCGGGTCGTCACGTTCGTTATAATCCCGGCGATCATCATCCCCCAGGAGATCCTCATGGCCCGCCTCATCGCACTGTCCGGCAGTCTTCGCAGCGGTTCCTACAACACGGCGCTGGCACGGGCGCTGGCCCAGCGCGCACCCGCCGGCTGCGAGGTCGAGGTGGTCACGCCGGCGGACGTCCCGCTCTACGACGGCGATCTCGAGGCCGAGCACGGCGTGCCGAAGGGGGTGGAACAGCTCAAGGACCGGATCGCGGACGCGGACGGGCTGATCCTGGTGACGCCGGAGTACAACCAGGGCGTGCCCGGGGTCATGAAGAACATGATCGACTGGCTGTCGCGGCCGCCGCAGGACATCGGCCGCGTGTTCGGCGACCGGGCGGTCGCGCTGTGCGGTGCCTCGGCCGGCGCCGGCGGTACGCGCGCGGCCCAGTACGCCCTGTTGCCGACGCTGCGGGCACTTGGCACTCGAATCTGGTCGGGCAAGACGCTGTACGTCGGCCCGGCCGGCCGCATGTTCGACGATGCGGGCGAGCTGGTCGACGAGGACATTGCAAAGCGGGCCGACGACTTCATCGCCGGCTTTGACCGTTACGCGGGCGGCGGCTGAGGCCATGCCGGACTGGACCGCCATCGCCCTCGGCGGCGCCGCCGGCGCGCTCGGCCGCTGGCTGATGTCGTCCGGGGTCCACCGCTGGCTGGGTCGAGAGTTCCCCTGGGGTACGCTCGCGGTCAACGTCGCCGGCTCGTTCGCCATGGGCCTGCTCGCGGTGCTGCTGATCGAGCGGCTGGCGCTGGGCCCGGCCTGGCGCGCGGGACTGCTGATCGGCTTTCTCGGCGCCTTCACGACCTTCTCGACCTTCGCGCTGGAGACCGTCCAGCTCGGCGCCGACGGTGCCGGCGCCCGGGCGCTGGCGAACGTCGTGGCCAGCGTGGCGCTGTGTGTGCTGGCGGTGGTCGCCGGCATGCAGCTCGCGCGGCACGTGGGGAGCTGACGGTGGCAACGGTGGAGATGGTGCGCGTCTACCTGACCGAGCACGAGGGGGTGCTCGACGCCATCCTGCACTGCCTGCACGACCAGCATCCGGTACGCGGGGTCACGGTGTTCCGGGGGATCTCCGGCTTCGGCGCCTCCGGGCGCATGCACGAGGCGCGCTGGACCGACCTGTCGCTGGACCTGCCGGTCGTGGTCGAGTTCTTCGACGACCCCGGGCGCAGCGCCGAGGCGCGCACGGCGCTGCAACAGTGGGTGTCGGCCGGGCATATCGTGCACTGGTCGGCCGAGGTGAATGAAGCGACGGACGAGGAGCGATAACGACATGCTGGACCCGAAACGCCTGCGCAACGAACTGGACGAGATCGCGGCCGCCGTTGCCCGGCGTGGCGTCGAGCTTGACCGCGAGTCGTTCCGGCAGCTCGAGGAGCGGCGCAAGGAGCTGCAGACCCGCACCCAGTCGCTACAGGCCGAGCGCAACGAGCGTTCGAAGGCGATCGGGCGCGCCAAGGCGCAGGGCGAGGACATCGAGCCGGTCAAGGCGGAGATGGCACAGCTCGGCGATCGCCTGAAACAGGCCGAGGCGGAGCTGGATGCGGTCCAGGACCGGCTCGAGGCGCTGCTGCTCGGGATTCCGAATCCGCCGGATCCATCGGTACCGGATGGCCAGGACGAGAGCGAGAACGAGGAACTGCGCCGCTGGGGCGAGCCGGCCAGTCTCGACTTCACGCCGAAGGACCACGTGGACCTGGGCCTGCCGCATGGCTGGATGGATTTCGAGACGGCGGCGAAGCTGTCGGGCTCCCGCTTCGTGGTCATGCGCGGCGCCATGGCGCGGCTGCACCGGGCGCTCGCCCAGTTCATGCTCGACATCCAGACGCGGGAGCACGGCTACCGCGAGGTCTACACGCCGTACCTGGTGCAGGAGCACGTTGCCCGCGGCACTGGCCAGCTGCCGAAGTTCGAGGAGGACCTGTTCGTCACCCGCACCGAGCCGCCGTTCTACATGATCCCGACGGCGGAGGTCCCGCTGACCAACCTGGTGCGCGACTCGATCGTCGAGGCGGACGAGCTGCCATTGCGCTTCACCGCGCACACGCCATGCTTCCGCTCCGAGGCCGGCTCCTACGGCAAGGACACGCGCGGCATGATCCGCCAGCACCAGTTCGACAAGGTGGAGCTGGTGCACATCGTGCGCCCCGATGCCTCCTGGGACGCACTGGAGGAATTGACCGGCCACGCCGAGGCGATCCTGCAGCGGCTCGAGCTGCCTTACCGCGTAGTGGCTCTGTGCACCGGCGACCTCGGGTTCGCCTCGGCCAAGACCTACGACCTCGAGGTCTGGCTGCCCGGTCAGCAGGCCTACCGCGAGATCTCGTCGTGCTCGAACTGCCTCGACTTCCAGGCACGCCGCATGGGCGCCCGCTGGCGCAATCCCGAGACGCGCAAGCCCGAGTACCTGCACACCCTCAACGGCTCCGGCGTCGCGGTCGGCCGCGCGCTGCTGGCCGTACTCGAGAACGGCCAGCAGGCCGACGGCAGCATCGTCCTGCCCGAGGCCCTGCGGCCCTACATGGGGGGGATGGAGGTGTTGCGGGAGGAATAGGCAGGCATTGGAACCGCGAATGGACGCGAATGAACACCAATAGCGGTGCGTCAGCTCATGTGGGCCTGTCGGAGCTTCGCTGGCAGGGGGTTGCCGACAGATCGGCAAGGAAGGAACCACAAAATGCACACAAGATGAATACAGAACAGGTCTGTACCGAAGGTTCTGGCCCTCCGGGCCGTTCTTTCATTTTGTGTCTATCTTGTGTCCGTTTTGTGGTTCCCGTAGGTGCGCTTTTGCGAAGCAAACGCGTACGCCGCCGCTGCAACGAAGCGTGCGCGTTCGCCTGCGGCGAAAGCGCACCTACGGAACACATTATTCGTGTTTATTCGCGTTCATTCGCGGTTCCATCATTCTGAACCCGCGAGGAACGCGTAACGGCTGGCAGCTCAGCCGCGCAGCAGGCCGATCAGCAGGATGATGAAGAGGACGACGCCACCGATCGGCAGCAGCACGCCGAGCCAGTCCTTGCCGCTACCCTTGGGACTGTTCTTGGCGGCCTCGATCGCCCGCGGGCCAAAGAAGAACAGGACCGCCAGCGCCATCAGGCCCATGCCGACCTGTACCCAGATGGGGATCGCCTCGTTCATTCCGCCTCCGCAAAAACGAGGCCCCGCGTCGAGCGGGGCCCCGGTGTCGGTCCTGTTGCCCGCCGACTAGCGCTCGCCGGCGAAGGCCGCCAGCAGGTGGAGCAGGCTCAGGAACAGGTTGTAGATGGACACGTACAGGCTGATGGTCGCCAGCACGTAGTTGGTCTCGCCGCCATGAATGATGGCGCTGGTCTGGTACAGGATCATGCCCGACATCAGCAGCACGAACATGGCCGAGACCACCAACGACAGCGTGCTCAGGCCGAAGATGGCCGCACCGATGCCCGCCAGGAAGGCGACCAGGATGCCGACCATCAGGAAGCCGCCCATGAAGCTGAAGTCCTTCTTCGTCGTCAGGGCGTAGGCCGAGAGCCCGAGGAAGATCACGCCGGTGCCGCCGAGTGCGGTCATGACCAGCTCGGCGCCATTGGAGAACGCCGCGACGTAGGCCCCGATGATCGGGCCGACCCCGAAACCGAGCAGGCCGGTGAAGGCGAACACCAGCCCGATGCCGGCTGCCGAGTTGGCGAAGCGAGGGATCACGAACAGCAGCGCCATGCCGCCGAGGAAGCTGAGCCAGTAGGCACCCATGCCCACGTTGAGCATCATGGAGGCGCCGGCCGTGAGGGCGCTGAAGAGCAGTGTCATCGACAACAGCATGTAGGTGTTGCGGATGACCTTGTTGGTCTGCAGTACGCCTGCTTCGGCACGACCCTGCAGGGTGTATTCCTCGTTCATCAAGTCTCCTCCGATTGGTCCGGACCGGTGGCTGCCCGCGGCGCGGGCCCGGTCCCCGGTTACCACGCTATTGTCCGGAGATGGGGCTGTCCCCGTCAACTTGCAAGGCCCCGGATGCGCCCAAACCGCCGTTTCCGCTACCATCGCGGCCACGCGGGTGGCCCGGCCGGTGGCGGCTGCGGTAAGTCGCCGGCGGGCGACTGTCGCACCGACGGCGAATTCGTGCGCACCGGGCAGCGGGATTCATGCTCGTTGCGGCAGGCGAACCGCGTGTGCCGCGGACACACGGCACCGGCCGCGGAATCCCAACCCCGGGCGGACCCGGGAAGGGGCCAGCAGCAGCATCGGGTTGCAGCAATCGGAGGGGTGGCAGAGCGGTTACGCACCGGTCTTGAAAACCGGCAGGGGTGAAAGCCCCTCGTGGGTTCGACCAGATCGCCGGGAGCGATCTGGCACGAGCCGGCAAAGCCGGTGAGCCCGGAGGGCGCGGCCCCGGGACGGGCCGCGTAATCCCACCCCGGGGCGGTCCTGGTAGGGAGCCAGCAGCATCGGGTTGGAGCAATCGGAGGGGTGGCAGAGTGGTTGATTGCACCGGTCTTGAAAACCGGCAGGGGTGAAAGCCCCTCGTGGGTTCGAATCCCACCCCCTCCGCCAAACACGAAAAGCCCCGCCTTGCGCGGGGTTTTTCGTGTTTCGGTGCGGGGTGCGTGGACGAACCCACTGGTTCGACTCGATCGCCGGGAGCGATCGAGCACGAGCGAAGCGAGCCCGCAGGGCCGGGCACAGGGATGTGCCCGGTACCAATCGGCAGGACTGCCGATTTGGACGCCGAGCGCAGCGAGGCGCCTCGCAGGGGCGCGCGCCAGGGACGGGGCGCGTCAATCCC
>JAWWAE010000013.1:0-24827 GCA_033721835.1 Halofilum sp. (in: g-proteobacteria)
CGTGACCCCTGACTGGTTTATGGGACTGTAACTTATTTTCTTTTGCGCCGGCAGGCCATGGGTGTCCCGCAGAAACGGGCGGCAGCGTGGATGGATCAAGGTGGGGGGGGCGGCTGTTTGGCCGCCCCGCTTCAATTCGACCGGTAACACCGTGTATGGTTTGTGCTGCTGTGCGTCGGCCCGGCCGGGCCGACGGGCGGCCGATCGTTGATCAGCCCAGTTGTGAGTCGGGGGGGACACTGAGATGCCGAGCCTGGGATTCGTGCTGCCGGACTGGCTCTACTGGTCGGGGCTGGTGCTGTTTCCGCTGCTGGCCCTGCTGCTCGTACGCCGCGAGGCGCGCCACGGCCTGCCCGGCAACGCCTCGTTCCCGATCGCCTACCTGCTCTGGCTCTGTGGCGGCTTTGTCGGCCTGCACCGCTTCTATCTCCGCTCCTGGCTCGGCTTCGTTTACCTGCCGCTGTTGATCGCCATCCTGTTTGGCAACATCCAGGCCAGCGAGATGCGCGTCACCATGTCGGCCGCCCGTGACGACATCACCAAGGCCGAGTTCCTTCTGGAGCGGGCGATCGACCGCCAGGGCGAGGAATCGGCACAGGCACAGCAATACCGGGAGCAGGCCGCCACCGCGCGCGAGCAGCTGGAGCAGACGGCGGCGGAACAGCAGCGGATCGATTCGGTGATCGCGGCCATCGCGAGCGTGGTCGCCATCCTGCTGGTGATCGACTTCTTCCTCATCCCGGGCCTGATCCGGAAATACCGCGCGAACCACGGTGAGCGGGCACCGCCGCCGAGCGGCACTGGTCGCGAAGAGGTGAAGCCGGTGCCGCCGAGGCCGGAAGGCCTGCCTGGACGGATCGTCTGGTACATCGACCGCATCAGTGGCTGGACCGGTCACTTCATCGCCATGTGGTCGGTGCTGGCGGTTTTCGTTTACTACTACGAGGTGATCGCGCGCTACGTGTTCAACTCGCCCACCAACTGGGCGCACGAGAGCATGTTCCTGATGTTCGGCATGATGTACCTGTTGTCCGGCGCGTTCGCCCTGCGCGAGGGTTCCCACGTCCGGGTCGACGTCCTCTACCAGTACCTGCCCTTGCGCGCCCGTGCCGTGCTCGACATCTTCACGTCGATCTTCTTCTTCATCTTCGTGATTGCGATGCTGTGGACGGGCTGGACCTTCGCCGCCGATTCGATCGCGGTCTGGGAGGTCTCGTTCACCGAGTGGGCGATCCAGTACTGGCCGGTCAAGCTCGCCATTCCGGTCGGCGCCGCACTGATCCTGCTGCAGGGCATCGCGGAACTGATTCGCAGCCTGTCGGTCCTGACCGGCTGGGACGTCCCCGGCGTCACCGCCGGCTATCCGGTCTCGCACGGCGTCTCGTAACCACCCACAGCATCGGCAACAGGGGGAGCCCACATGGGTCTCGAAATCGGAATCGGCTGGCTGACCATCCTGATGTTCGGGTCGCTCGCCATTCTGTTGATGGCCGGCCTGCCGCTCGCCTTCGTTACCGGTGGCCTCGCCTGCGTGTTCCTGTTCGTGTTCGGTGACGCGGCGATGCTGAACATCATCCCGTCACGCATCTTCCCGATGATGACGGACTATCAGCTGTCCGCCGTGCCCCTGTTCATCTTCATGGCCACCATGCTCGAGCGCGCGGGCGTCGTCGAGTCGCTGTACGACGCCATCTACCGGATCCTCGGCGGCCTGCGCGGGGGGCTGGCGGCCGCGACCATCATTGCCGCTACGGTGATGGCGGCCATGGCCGGCGTGATCGGTGCCACCGAGGTCACCATGGGCATCCTCGCGCTGCCCGCGATGCTCAAGCGCGGCTACAACCCGGAGATGGCCTGCGGGTCGATCCTGGCCGGCGGCACGCTCGGCATCCTGATCCCGCCATCGATCCTCGCCATCCTGTTCGCCGTGGTGGCGCAGCAGTCGGTAGGCGAGCTGTTCCTCGGCGCCGTCTTCCCCGGCCTGCTGCTGTCGGGGATGTACGTCCTCTACGTGGTGGCCCTGTCCTACATCAAGCCGAACTACGGGCCGCCGCTGCCGCCGGAGGAGCGCATCACGCTGGTCGAGAAGCTCAAGCTGCTGCGCAGCCTGGTCGCGCCGATCGTGCTGATCATCCTCGTGTTGGGGGTGATCTTCAGCGGCATCGCGACCCCGGTCGAGGCCGCCGGCATCGGCACCTTCGGCGCGCTGGTGATCTCCGCCCTGAACCGGCGCCTGTCCTGGCATGCCGTGCGCGATGCCGCCGTCACCACGCTCAAGGCCACCTCGATGGTGCTCTGGATCGTGTTCGGCGCCACCATGTTCGTCGGCTTCTACGTGGTCAATGGCGGCCAGGAGTTCGTGGGTGACCTGCTGGTGGGCACCGGTCTCGGTCCCTACGGCATCCTGATCATCATGATGCTGCTCCTGATCGTGCTGGGGATGTTCCTCGACTGGGTCGGCATCCTGTTGCTGGCGGTGCCGATCTTCGTGCCGCTGGCACAGCAGCTCAGCTTCGACGGCGTGTTCGGCCTGCCGGGTGTGCCGCCGGAGGATGTGGCGCTCTGGTTCGGCGTGGTCTACATGGTCAACATGCAGATGTCCTTCCTCAGCCCTCCGTTCGGTTACGCGTTGTTCTACCTGAAGAGCGTCGCGCCGCCCGAGGTGACGATGGGCACCATCTTCCGGGGCGCGCTTCCCTTCCTCGCGCTGCAGGCCCTCGGGCTCGCGATCTGCGTGATCTTCCCCGCGCTCACGCTCTGGCTGCCGCGTCTGGTCTACGGCTGAGCGCGGCGCCGGGGCCTGAACCGCCCTTCTCGTGCCGCGTCTACCCCTCGCCCGTGGCGGCCGGCGCAGTATAATGCGGCCGGGCGAGCGGCAGTGCGGGGGCCGCGATGAGCGACAATGACGACGCGCCGGCGTTGACGGCCGGCCGGGTGCTCGATTGCATGCAGCAGGCGGTGCTCGTGACCGACGCGCACGGGCGGGTCCGCTACGCGAACCCGGCCGCCGAGCGCCTTCTCGGCGAGCGCGCGGACGCGCTGGCCGGCCGTGCGAGCCACGAGCTGTTGCAGCTCACCGACGAGCGCAGCGGCCAGGCGCTGCCCGATCCCGTCGGCGAGGTGCTCGCCGGCCCGCCATGGACCACGGTCACGGCACCGGCGGCCGCGCCGGTACTCGCCGTGCCGGCGCGCGGGGCCCCGGTCCCCGTGCGCGTATCGGCCGGCGCGATGCACGACGACGGCGACACGGCCGCGGGCGCGGTCGTCACCGTCCACGACGACAGCGAGGAGCGCGCCCTGCGCCGGGTCGTCGAGGAGTCGGGGACCCAGGACCCACTCACCCGGCTGGTCAACCGCGCCGAGTTCGCGCAGCGCGTGCAGCGGCTGGTGGAGGGCGCCGACGGTCCGCACGCCCTGCTCTACCTCGACGTCGACCGCTTCGGCGCGATCAACGACCAGTGGGGCCACGCCGCCGGGGACTTCGCGTTGCGCGAGATCACCCGCATGTTCTCGGAGATGATCCGCGCGCGCGACACCTTCGCCCGCCTCGGGGGTGACGAGTTCGGGCTGCTGCTCGAGCACTGCGGCCCGGGCGTCGCCGAGCAGATCGCCGGCAGCCTGCATGCGACCCTGGTCCAGCGTCCGCTCACCTGGCAGCAGGCGGAGTTCGCCCCCACCGTCAGCATCGGCGGCATCGTCGTGCACGCCGGCGAGACCCGCGAGGTGGAGACCCTGATCGGGGCGGCCGAGGCCGCATGCGAGCGGGCCAAGCAGGACGACAGCCGACCGGTGCGCTTCGAGGCCTGAGACCCGCGCCGCGCTCAGGCGCGTTCGAGCGGGAACGACAGCACCGCCTCGAGGGCGTCCGCCCCGGCGGCCCGCAGGACCAGCCGGTCGAAACCCAGCGCCACGCCGGCGCAGTCCGGCAGGCCCGCGTCCAGTGCGGCCAGCAGCCGCTCGTCCGCGGGTACTGCCGCGGCGCCGTCCCGACGGCGGCGCTCGCCATCGGCCTCGAAGCGACGCCGCTGCTCGGCGGCGTCCGCGAGCTCGTGGTAACCGTTGGCGAGCTCGAGTCCATCCCAGTAGAGCTCGAACCGACGGGCCACCCGCGGATCGTCCGGCTCGAGGCGCGCCAGTGCCGCCTGCGCGGCCGGCCAGTGATGGATGAACACGAGGCGCCCGGCCGGCAGGGAGGGCACCACGCGGGTCGCCAGCAGGTGATCCAGCCAGCCGTCGCGATCGCCCGGGTCGAGCCCGCACGGCGGCTCGACGCCCGCCGCGCGGCCGGCGGCCCGCAGCGCGGCGGCGTCCGCCGCGAGCGGATCGACACCGACCTGTTCGAGGAAGGCGTCGCGGTAGGACAGCCGCAGCAACGGCGGTACCGATCGCTCGGGGCCGACCACGGCCTCGACCAGCGCCGCCACCTCGTCCATGAGCCGGCCGTCATCGCAACCGAGGCGATACCATTCCAGCAGGTCGAACTCGGGGTTGTGCAGCCGCCCTCGCTCGCCGTCGCGAAACACGCGCGCCAGCTGCCAGCAGTCGCCGACACCGGCGGCCAGCAACCGCTTCATCGGGAACTCGGGCGAGGTGTGGAGGAAACGCGGCCCCGACTCCCCCGTGACCCGGGTCACCAGCGAATGGATGTGCGGGTCGGTCGGTGCCGCCGTCGACAGCACGGGGGTGTCGACCTCGAGCACGCCGCGGGCGTCGAAGAACTGGCGCACCCGCGCCCGCATCCGGGCGCGCAACCGCAGCGTTGCGGCGCTCGCCGCCGGCCGCCAGTCGGCACCCGCGCTCACGGCCGCGACAATGGGCCGGGCCGTTCCCTACTCCTTGACGCGGGAGACATACTCCCCCTTGCGGGTATCGACCCGGATCTTCTCGCCCGGCTCGACGAACAGCGGCACCTTGGCCACGGCGCCCGTCTCCAGCGTCGCCGGCTTGGTGCCGCCCTGCGCCGTGTCGCCGCGCACGCCCGGGTCGGTATCGACGATCCGCAGGTCGACGAAGTTGGGGGCGGTGACCGTCAGCGGCTCGCCGTTGAACAGCGTGACCTCGACCGTGTCCTGCTCGCGGAGCCACTTGGCGGCGTCCCCGACCGCCTTCTGGTCGGCCGCCAGCTGCTCGAAGTTGTCCGGGTCCATGAAGTGCCAGAACTCGCCATCGGAGTAGAGATACGTCATCTCGGTCTCGATGACGTCGGCGGCCTCGACCGTCTCGCCGGACTTGAAGGTCTTCTCGACCACGCGCCCGGTCTTGAGGTTGCGAATCTTGACGCGATTGAAGGCCTGGCCCTTGCCCGGCTTGACGAACTCGTTCTCGACGATGGCGCAGGGATCGCCGTCCTGCATGATCTTCAGCCCGGCCTTGAACTCGTTCGTGCTGTAGCTTGCCATTGGACCCCTCGTCGCCGCGGCGGCAGAAATCCGGCCCCTGTCGCGGCGGCCGGCAAAGGGGCCAATGATACCGGGATCGATGCGGCAAAAAAACGTGCCGGGCTGCCGGCGCACGCGGGCGGTCGCGGCGCCGCCGCCGCTCAGCCGGTGCCGCCCGCGGCCGCCAGCGACGCGCCATCGACCGGCTCGCGGCGGCGGGTGTTCGCGCCCGGGGCGCTGCCGTATTATCTTCACCTGCTCGACCCGGTGCGCGATGCCGCGCACCACGAGGCACCCGCCGCCGCGGCACGTGAGTTGCTTGCCGATCCGGTGGCCCGGCTCCCCGGTTACCTCGTTCCGCCCTGGCGCGCGAACGGCCGGGTCGACCCGCAAGGACGCCGCTGAGGTTCGGCTGGCCGGCGGAGGCGTGCGATCATGGCGGCTGAATCGCCGGCGGAGACAAGCCCGATTTGAACGAACCCACCAACATCCGCGCACTGGTCGTCGGCGACGAGCCCGAGGACGCCGAACGCGTGATCTCGGTGATGCGGGGCGCCGGCTATACCGTCAGCGCGATTCGCGTCGACGAGCCCGAGCCGCTGCGCGAGGCGATCGCCAAGAACGAGATCGACCTCGCGCTGCACTCGCTTGGTGCGGCCGACATCAAGCTGTCGGAGACGGTGGCCGCCTTGCAGGAGCACGAATTGTTCGTGCCCGTGCTCGCGATGGGTGAGGGCGAGTTGACCCCGGGCAAGGCAATGGCCGAGGGCGCCGCCGACCGCCTCACGCCCGACGACGACGAGCACTTGCGCCACGCCGTGATCCGCGAGTTCCAGCGGGTGCTGGCGCGGCGTCGGGTGCACTTCCTGCACGATGCCTATACCGAGAGCGAGCAGCGCGCCCGCGCGTTGATGCAGACTTCGCGCGATGCCATCGCCTACATTCACGACGGCATGCATGTCCTCGCGAATGACGCCTACCTGACGCGGTTCGGCTATGGCTCGTTCGAGGAGATCGAGGACATGCCGATCATGGACATGGTCGTCGGTGGCGATCAGGAGGCCCTGAAGAAACTGTTGCGCGCAAGCGCCAACAGCGACGAGGCGGTCGGCAGCCTGGAGCTCGAACTCAGGCAGGCGCACGGATCGCAGTTTCGGGCCGAGCTCGAATTCTCGCGGGCATCGATCGAGGGTGAGGCGTGTAGCCAGGTGATCATCCGGGATCATGGCAATACCGAGGAACTCGAAAAACAGCTCAACCGCCTGAGCCAACGCGACAACGTCACTGGGCTCTACAACCGGCAATACTTCCTGCAGACACTGACCGACACTACCGCCCGCTCCGAAAAGGGGGAATTGAAGGCCGGTCTGCTGCAGATCACGCTCGATGATTTCGCCAGTGTGCGTTCTCAAGTTGGAGTCATGGGCTCCGACCAGGTCATTGCCGACGTCGGCCAGGTGCTGCAGCAGGCCTGCGCAGAAAACGACATGCTCGCGCGACTCGATGGTGCAACCTTCGCGTTGATCACCCATGTATTCGAGCAGGATGATCTCGAGAAACTCGCCACTCGCCTCCGCGAGGCAATCAAGGAACACATCTGCGACGTCGAGGGGCACAGCATCAACGTAACCGCGAGCATCGGCATCGCCCGCATCGACGGCAGCACCGGCGATCCGAACGAAATCCTCACGCGTACCGAGCGCGCCTGGAGCGAGGCGGTCGAGGCCGGTGCGAACAGCCAGATGATCTACGCACCCAAGCCGGGCGAGATGTCGCAGAAGGAGATCGACAGCAAGTGGATCGAGGTCATCAAGGACACGCTCAAGAACGACCGCTTCCACCTGTTGTACCAGCCGATCGTCAGCCTGCAGGAGGACGATACCGAGCGCTACGAGGTGATCCTGCAGGCCATGGATGCCGAGGGCAATGCGGCGGACATCGACGAGATGCTCGCTGCGGCGGAGCGTACCGGCATGTCACGCGGAATTGATCGCTGGCTGCTGCTGAATGCACTCAAGGCGCTGGTCGAACAGCTCAAGAGCCATGGCCAGACCAGCTTCTTCATGCCGCTGTCGGGCCAGGCCCTGGAGGATCCGGCGCTGTTCCGCTGGATTCACGAACGGCTGAAGAAGCTGCGACTACCGAAGCGGGCGGTGGTGTTCGAGATCGACACGGCCGCCACGGCCACTCGTGTCAAGCAAGCCTCCGCCTTCGCCAAGGCCGTGCGCAAGATCGACTGTGGCATTTCCCTGAACCGATTCGGTCACGGCAACGACCCGTTCCAGGTCACCCGGCATATCGGGGCGGATTACCTCAAGATCCACGAGGAGTTCATGCACGACCTGGCGAACAACCAGCAGAACCAGGAGGCGATCAAGCAGATCACCGGCAAGGCGAGTGAACAGGGAATCGCCTCGATCTGTCCCGCCGTCGATGACGCCGGCGCGCTGACCATCCTCTGGGGACTGGGCTGCGACATGATTCAGGGCGAGTTCCTGCAGGAACCCTCGCCCGAGCGCGACTACGACTTCTCGTCGATGTCGATGTAGGGTGCGACGGCCCCGCCCTGCCCTGCAGGGGTCTGATCCGCGCCGGGATTCCGTTAGAATGGCGCGCCGTGCCGCCACCCGGGAGCCGCAATGGGCCGCTATCACGTCTACGGCATCGGCAATGCGCTGGTCGACATCGAGTTCCGCGTCACACCGGAAGACCTGTCCACTCTCGGGATCGACAAGGGCGTCATGACCCTGGTCGAAGCGGCGCATCAGTCCGAACTGGTGCAGGCCCTGCGCGAGCAGCAGGTGCACCGCAGCGCCGGCGGGTCCGCCGCGAATACCGTGATCGCCCTGTGCCAGCTCGGCGGCAGCGGGTTCTACTCGTGCAAGGTCGCCGACGATGAGCTGGGACACCTGTACATCGACGATCTCCAGGCCAACGGCGTCGACACCAACGCGCGCGAGCACAGCGAGCCCGGCGACACGGGCCGCTGCCTGGTGCTCGTCACCGAGGACGCCGACCGTACCATGTGCACCTACCTCGGAATCACCGGCGATCTCGGCCCTGGCGAGGTGGTGCCCGAGGCGCTGCGGGACTCCGACTGGCTCTATATAGAGGGTTACCTCGCGACCTCGGATACCGCGCGCGCCGCGGTGGCCCATGCCCGCGGGATCGCCCGCGAGGCCGGTGTCCGGACCGCCCTGTCGCTGTCCGACCCCAACGTCGTGCGCCTGTTCGGCGAGGGCCTGCGCGAGATGATCGGCGACGGTGTCGACCTGCTGTTCTCGAACGAGCACGAGGCGCTGGAGATCAGCGGCAGCCGCGACCTCGACGACGCGGTGGCCGCGCTACAGCGGCTCGCCGGGCGCTTCGTGATCACCCGCGGCGCCCGCCCGGCAGTGGTGTACGACGGCGCCTCGCTGACCGAGGTCCCGGCGCACCCGGTGAAGCCACTCGACACCGTCGGCGCGGGCGACATCTTCGCCGGCGCCTTCCTGTACGGCCTCGGCGAGGGCTGGCCCGCCACCCGCGCCGCCGAACTCGCCAACGGCATCGCCGCCCGCCTCATCACCAGCTACGGTCCCCGCCTCGACCGCCCTACCATGGAGGGCCTGCGCGACGAGTTCACCTCCGCGACGGCGTGAGGGGACTCATTGGAACCGCGAATGGACGCGAATACCGGCGCGTCAGAACGTGGGGGAGTTGCAGCTACGCTGGACATGCGTCACCGCGTAACGGCGATGAAGAACCACGAATGAACACGAATGTTTTGAGGTCATTGCGAGGAGCGGAGCGACGAAGCAATCCAGTCACGCGATTGCAAGTGCCTGGATTGCTTCGCTGCACTCGCAATGACTGCGTGGGTGCTCTTTTGCGACGCAAACGCGCACGCCCACGTCGCAACGAAGCGTACGCGTTCGCCTGCGGCGAAAGCGCACCTACGGCTTCCCCTATTCGTGTTCATTCGTGTTCATTCGTGGTTCGCCTTTATCCAATCCCGACCCCGCTACGGTGCTCCAGCGAAGCTCGGACTCACCGCGGCCGCTGACACGCTATTATTCGCGTTCATTCGCGTGCATTCGCGGTTCCTCTTCCTACGGCGCCTCCAGGATCAGGCGGTCGCCCGTCTGGCGCAGCTCGAGGTCGCGCAGGTAGGTCATGCCGAGCAGGACGTAGTCGCCCGGCATCGAGGGATTGATCGAACCGCGCACGTCGCGGCGGACGATGCCGCCGACCGCGATGCGGTCGATCGTGGTGTGGTACGCGCGCGCCGTGCCCGAGGCGGTCTGGACCCGGATCTCGGGCCCGCGCCGCAGGCCGATCTCGCGCGCAATGTCCTCGGGGACGGCGACGTGGGAGGCACCGGTGTCGACCAGGAAATCCACCTCGGTGCCGTTGATACGGCCCGGGACGATGTACTGGCCGGCCGCGTTGGCCACCAGCTCGACCCGCTGCGGGCCGCCGGCACCGCTCTCGAGCCCCTGGTTCGGATGCTGCCGGCGCTCGACCAGGCCGCCCAGCGCCCAGTAGAGCGCCGCCATCAGCACAGCGAACGTCAGCGCGATCGGTGCCAGCGCGCGGACGCCGTCACTCATGCCGCTGGCGCACCTGCTCCAGCAGCGCGGCATGCGACTTGATGCCACGCTCGAAGCACACCAGCTCGAACTTCTCGTTCGGGCTGTGCATGCCGTCGTCCTCCAGGCTGAAGCCCATCAGCAGGGTGTCGATCCCGAGCAGCTCGCGGATCCAGGCCGCGATGGGGATCGAGCCGCCACAGCCGATCGGCACCGCCGCCCGGCCGTAGACCGTGCCCATCGCGGCCATCGCGGCCTGCAGCCAGGGCGATTCGGGCGCCACCCGGTAGGCGGGCGCGGCCGAGTGGATCTCGACCTCGCAGCGGCAGCCGGCCGGCGTCACCTGCTCGACATGGCGCTGCAGCGCCGCCGCCAGACGCTCCGGATCCTGCTCCGGCACCAGACGGAAGCTGACCTTGGCGGCGGCATGGGTGGGGATCACCGTCTTCGCCCCGGCACCGGTGAAGCCGCCGAGGATGCCGTTGACGTCGCAGGTCGGCCGCGACCAGACACGCTCGAGCAGACTGCGGTCGCCCTCGCCACCCCCCGGCTGGTCGATCCCGGCGGCACCCAGGAAGCGCCCCGTGTCCAGGTTGAGGCCCCGCCACGCCGCCAGCTCGTCGGCGCCGGGCTCGATCACGTCGTCGTAGAAACCCTCGACCCGGATCCTCCCGTCCGCGTCCTGCAGGCTCGCCAGCACGCGCGCGAGCGCGTTGATCGGGTTCGCCGCCACGCCGCCGTAGAAGCCCGAGTGCAGGTCGCGGCCGGGGCCGCGGCAGGTGATCTCCGCGTACAGCAGGCCGCGCAGGGTGTAGGTCACGGCCGGGGTGTCGATGTCCCACATGGTCGTATCGCTGACCACGCAGACATCGGCATCGAGCTGATCGCGCCAGCGCTCGAGGAACGGCCGCAGGTTGCGGCTGCCGACCTCCTCCTCGCCCTCGATCAGCACCGTGGCACGGACCGGCAGGCCACCGTGCTCGGCGTGCCAGGCCCGCAGCGCCTCGACCCACATCATCAGCTGGCCCTTGTCGTCGACCGCGCCGCGGGCAACCATGCGCCGCCCGTGCGGCCCGTCGACCAGGGTCGGCTCGAACGGATCCGCGTCCCACTCCTCCAGCGGGTCCGGCGGCTGCACGTCGTAGTGGCCGTAATAGAGCAGGTGCGGCGCGTCGCCGCCCGGTCCGGGATGCTGCATCAGCACCGCGGGGTGGCCGTCGGTCTCGCGGATCCCGCCCTCGAAGCCGATCTCGCCGAGCGTGTCCAGCAGCCATTGCGCCGCCCGGCGCATGTCGTCGCCGTGGGCCGGATCCGTGCTGATGCTCGGGATCCGCAGGAGCTGTGACCAGCGCTCGACGCCGGCGTCGAAGTCGCGGTCGATGCGGGCGAGAACCGGATCCAGCATGGTACCTCCTGTCGGTTGCGGCGGCGTTGATGGAGAATGGGCGATGCGCCCAGGCAAGGCAA
Organism: Halofilum sp. (in: g-proteobacteria); assembly: GCA_033721835.1. Lineage (GTDB taxonomy): Bacteria > Pseudomonadota > Gammaproteobacteria > XJ16 > Halofilaceae > Halofilum. The sequence continues at coordinate 11,417 of JAWWAE010000013.1, forward strand.
CCGAGCGCCGCACCGTGCCCGATCCACAGCCCGCGCCTTCCCTGCTCCGCCCCGAGGAGCTGACCACCGCTGTCCGTGCCCGCAGCGAGGCGGCCACCACCAGCGGTGCACTGGTGTCAATGCCGACCCGGGTGCACGAAATCGTCGATGGCGGTACCCGGTTCGTGGTCCGCGTGACCGAGAACGTCGCCCGCAAGGCGGCGGCCGCGGCCGCCGACCCGGGCGGGGACCCGTTCGCCCCGCCCTGGGAGCCCGACCTGCTGGTGGGCGCGGTCTCCAGTAGCCACGTCGTCCTGCTGAACAAGTTCAATGTCCTGCCCGAGCACGTGCTGCTGGTGACGCGGGACTACCGCCCGCAGACCGAGCTGCCGGATGCCGCCGATCTGGAGGCGGCGCTGATCGCCCTGGCCGCGGGCAACGGGCTGGTGTTCTACAACGGCGGCCCGGAGGCCGGCGCCAGCCAGCCGCACAAGCATCTGCAGCGGGTGCCGCTGCCGCTGGGGCCGGGCCCGGAGCCGCTGCCGTTCGCGCCGCTGCTGGCGGCGGCGGAGCCCATGCACGGCAGCGTCGGTCATTGCCCCTCGCTGCCCTTCGCGCACGCGATCACGCCGGTACCGGCCGCCTGGTGGCAGGCGCCGGCCCCCCACGCCGGGGCCGCACTCAGCGCGTTGCAGGCGCTGTGGCAGGCGCTTGGGCACGGGGGCGACGGCGGCCAGCAACCCGCGCCCTACAACCTCCTGCTGACCCGCGAGTGGATGTGGCTGGTGCCACGCTCGCGTGGCGAGGCGGCCGGCATCGGGGTCAATGCGCTTGGTTACGCCGGCGCCCTGCTGGTACGCGACCACGCGCAACTGGAGCGGCTGCAACGGACCGGACCCCTGCGGCTGCTGGCCGCGACCGCGGCACCGGCCAACCGCCAGTGGCGCCGACCACCGGCCGCACAGTAGGCTGCGGCCATGTGCGGCCGTTACACCCTGCGTGACCCCTCGCGCCATCCCTGGCTGCGCGACTGCCCGGCCGAGCTGGCCGTGCCGCGCTTCAACATCGCACCCTCGCAGTCGATCGCCGTGGTCGGCCGCGACCGCGAGGGCAAGGCGGTGACCGGCGCGGCGCGCTGGGGCTTCCGCCCGCGCTGGCTGGACTCGGGCCGCCGCGACCCGATCAACGCCCGCGCCGAGACCGTCGCCGAGAAACCCCTGTTCCGCGGCGCCTTCGCCCGCGGACGCTGCCTGGTGCCGGCCGACGGCTGGTACGAGTGGCAGGCATCCGGCGAGGGCCCCAAGGTCCCGCATTTCCTGCGCCTCGCCGATGGGCGCCCGTTCGCCTTCGCCGGCATCGCCACGCGCGATGCCGAGGGCCAGCGCACCGCCGCCATCCTCACGGCCCCGGCCCATGGCGACGCCCGCGACATCCACCCGCGGATGCCGCTGGTGATCGCCGACGACACCGACGCCCGCCGCTGGCTGGAGGCCGAGGCGGAACCGGCGCTGGTCGAGGACCTCGTGGCGCGGCTGGAGGGCACCGGGATCGCGTTTCACCCCGTCAGCCGGCGCGTGAACCGGCCCGCCAACGACGAGCCCGGACTGGTGGAGCCCGCCTGAACGCGGACCCACGGGCGGCGCCCCGGGCCGGAAACGGCGCGGCCCGCCCGGGGGCGGGCCGCGCCCGGCTCGTTGCCGCGTCCCGATCAGGCGTCGATCCAGACCCGATGGAACTGGTGGTACAGCGTCGGGTGCAGTTCCAGACCCCTGACTTTCTTGCTCGCCGCGGTGAAGCGCGGCATCCACACCGGTTGTGTCATCACCGCGTCCCGCTGCAGGATCCGCTCCACCGCCTCCATCTTCTTGCGCCGCTCGTCGGGATCGAGCACCGCCTCGGCCGCGTCCAGCGCCTGGTCGAACTCCTTGCTGCAGTAGTTGGTCTCGTTCCAGGGCACGCCGCAGCGGTAGCCGAGGCTGAGCACCATGGTGCCGAGCGGGCGATGGGTCCAGTTGGTCAGGCCGAACGGGGTCTTGTCCCAGATCTCCCAGTACTTCGAGGACGGCATCACGTTCAGGCTCAGTTTCACCCCGGCCTTGGCCAGCTGCTCCTTGTAGATCTCGCAGACCTGCTGTTCCCAGGGTCCGGTCGTGTTGCCGACATCGATCGAGAGATCGATCCCGTTCTCGTAGCCCGCCTCGGCCAGCAGCTTCCTGGCGCCCTCGATGTCCTGCTTGGGCTTGGGCAGCGCGTAGTACTCGGGATGGATCGGCGACACGTGATGATGCTCGCCCGGATCGGTGTCCCCGCCGAAGATCAGCCGCGGATAGGCCTCGATGTCGCAACATTTCTGCAGCGCCTGGCGCAGCTTCTTGTTGTCAAACGGCTTCTTGTTCAGGTTGAAGCGCATGCAGGCGGTGCCCGCCGTGGTCTTGGAGAAGACGTCCACATTCATCGCGTTCGCCATCTGCCGCGAGGCCACGTCGAACTCGTAGATCGTGTCCACCTGCCCCGACTGCAGCGCGGCGAGCTGGGCGGCGCCGGTCCCGCCGTGGTCGATGTAGACGATCTCGTCGAGGTAGATCGGGCCGCCGATGTACGGGTTCTCCTTCGGGTCCAGCTGCTCGCCCCAGTATGGGCGGTCGACCTTGCGCAATACCGCCTTCGAGCCGACCTGGTGCGAAACCAGCGTGTACGGACCGGTGCCGTTCGGGTTCTGCGTCAGGTTGCCGTCGAAGTCGCGATGCACGATCGCGGTCGGGTAGTTGTAGAGGTTTTCCGGGATCGACAGCTGCGGGTTCTTGGTGCGGATCCTGACCGTATGCTTGTCGACCTTCTCGACCGCGCCGTCGATCATGCGCTTGGACATGACCGGATTGCCCTCCTCGTCGGTCCTGCCGGTGTCGTACTCCTCGACCATGGCCGAGAACAGGCCGATGTTCGACGAGCCGGTCGCCGGGTCGAGCCAACGCGTGAAGTTGAACACCACGTCGTCCGCGATGAACTCGTCGCCGTTGTGCCACTTGACACCCTTGCGGAGATGGAAGGTCCACTCGGTCAGATCGTCGCTGGCCTCCCAGCGTTCGGCCAGGAATGGCCGCGTGATGTTGTCGGCACCGGTCACGGTCAGGTACTCGACGATGTGGCGCGCGACGTTGGACTTCTCGACCCAGTCGAACAGGGCCGGGTCGGACATCTCCTGGACCTGCATCGACACGCGCAGTCTGCCGCCCATCTTGCCCGTCGCCGCGGCCGCCGTGGGCACGATGTGCTCACCGGTGATGCGGCTGGCCAGCCCGTAGGCGGCGGTCGCCGACAGGCCCAGCAGCGTGGTCGTGCGCAGGAAATCGCGGCGGCTCATGTGGCCCTTGCGCAGGCCCTCCACGAGTCCGGGGATCTCCGGGTGAACGGTCTCGAGTCTCTCTCTGGTCATGCTATTGCCTCCGCCAGCGGGGTTCGCTGGCCGCCTGGTCCATGGGCCACGCACAGGGCCACAAGGCCGCGCGCATTGGCACTCGACTCAAGGGTACCGGAAATCGAGGCCCGCGCCGACCGCCGGCCCGGGGCCCGGGCGAAGGCCGATCGACTATAATTGCGGGTACGCGCTGCGCGGACAGCCGAGGTACTGCGCGATGGCAAGCAAGTACAAACCCCGCTACTCGATCCCGCTGCAACCGGGCACGACCTACGCCCAGCCGCCCGCCCCAGCCGACTGGGTGAGCGTCGATGACCCGGCCCTGACGGTGTTCACCGACTTCACCCAGGTGCAGCCGCGCACGGTGCGCCCCGACAGGCCGATCGACGCGGCACTGGAGCAGATGAAGGAACAGGGCGTGCGCCTGCTGCTGGTCACGGACACCGACGAGTCGATCCTCGGCATCGTCACCGCCCGCGACATCCAGGGCGAGAAGCCGATTCGCATCACCGAGGAGAGCCGCGTCACCCGGGCCGACATCCCGGTGCGCGACATCATGACCCCGCAGCCCGAGATCCCGGTGCTGAACATGATCAGCGTGGAGCCGGCCACCGTCGGCCACATCATCGCCACCCTGGAGGCGCTCGAACGCCAGCACGTGCTCGTGGTCGAGGTCGACGAGGAGACCGGCATCCAGCGCGTACGCGGGCTGTTCTCGTCGAGCCAGATCCGCAAGCAGATGCACACGGTGGAGGGCGACGACATCCACCCGGCGCATTCGCTGGCCGACATCGTCGGCAGCATCCGCTAGCGGCGGCGAGCGGGCGCCGCGCCGGCCTGCCCCGCGCGAGCGGCCGGTCCGCGGTCAGGTCCCGAGCGAGACCAGGGTCGAGGCGGCGACGACCAGCAACGCGACGCCCATGAGACGGGCCAGCGTGCCCGCGTACCGGTGCAGCCGCCCGCGCAGCCCGCCACCGGACATCACGCTCGCCACCGCCACGTACCACGCCGCGTCGATCCCGGTGGCCGTGCCGGCCAGGATCGCAACCTCCGCGGCCGCGGGTTCGGGGCCGACGAACTGGCTGAACAGCGCCAGGAAGAACAGCGCGATCTTCGGATTCAGCAGGGCGATGACGAAGCCGTCGCGGGCCGCCGCGAGCATCGCCCCGGCCGTCGCGCGCGGGGGCGCCGCCGGGTCCGTGACCGGGGCGCGCAGCAGCTTGAATCCCAGCCAGGCGAGGTAGATCGCGCCGGCGCCGGCGACGAGCCGGTACAGTTCCGGCCGCCGCGCCATCACGGCCGCCAGCCCGAGCACGGTCAGCAGCGCGTACAGCCCCACCCCCGCCGCATGGGCGAGCGCGCAGGCGATGCCGCGGGCGCGGGAGCCGGCGACCGCATGACGCAGCACCACCGCGAGGCTGGGTCCCGGCGAGGCGGCGCCCAGGGCGCAGATCGCCGCCACCGACAGCCAGGTCCCGGCGTTCACGGGTGCCTCACGGCCCGGTGCAGAGCGCCGTCACGGCGTCCTCGCCGGTCACCGGCGCGTCGCAGGCGCCGTCGCGACAGCGACGGGCCGCGAGCGTACCGCCCTTGCCCGGCAGCGCCTCGAGCCCGGCCCCGGCGCCCTGTGGCACGGCGTACAACTCCCGGTCGGGGCGATAGATGGGCCCGGCCGCGCGCACCAGCGCCGCCACCGCGGCCACCGGTCCGTGCGCCAGCACCCGCTCGACCGGCTCGAACTCCCGCGCCAGCGCACGCACGAGCGTGGCGTGACCGAGCGGCTGGCGCTGCATCGCGTTCATGCCGGCCGCGAGCGCACGCTGCGCGGCGTCCAGGTAGCGCGGCTCGGCCACCAGCCCGCCGAGGCCCTGCAGCGCCAGGGCCGCCAGCGCGTTGCCCCCCGGCTGGGCCTCGTCGGCGAACGGGCGCGGCCGATACGGCAGCGGCTCCCCGTCGTCGGCGCTGAGGTGGAAGCCGCGACCGTCCGGTGCCTCGAAGCGCGCCAGCAGCGCATCGGCGAGTGCGCGGGCCAGTTCCAGGTCGGCGTCCCGCCAGCGGGCCGCCAGGCCGTCGAGCAGCGCCAGCAGCAGGGCCGCGTGATCGTCGAGAAAGGCGGGCTGCCGCCGTTCTCCCTCGCGCCAGACCGCGTACAGCCGACCATCGATCCACAGGCGCTCGCGCAGGCCGTCCAGCGCCGTCAGCCCGGCCTCGACATAGCTTGGCGTGTCCAGCCGCAGGCCGGCGCGGACGAGGCCCGAGACCATGGCCGCATTCCAGCCGGCCAGGACCTTGTCGTCCCGCTGCGGCGGTGGTCGGCGGCGGCGGGCGGCCAGCAGCGAGGCACGGGCGCGCTCGAGGCGCGTGCGCACTGCGGCCGCGTCCAGCCCCTGCTCCGCCGCGATCGTCGCCGCGTCGGCCGCGACCACCGGGTGCCAGCGGCCCTCGAAGTTCGGCGGCCGGTCGAAGCCCCAGTGCCGTGCCGCCAGCGGCCAGTCCTCGGCACCGATCGCGGCCGCGGCCTCGGTCGCGTCCCAGAGATAGTAACCCCCCTCGCCGCCATCGCTGTCGGCATCCAGGCTGGCAGCGAAGCAGCCGCCATCGCAGCGCATCTCGTCCAGCACCCAGCCCGCGATGGCATGCGCGGTGGCGGCGAAGTCGGGCCGCTCGAAGGCGGCCGCCGCGTCCGCGTACAGCGGCAGCAGCGCGGCATTGTCGTAGAGCATCTTCTCGAAATGCGGGATCTGCCAGGCGACGTCCACGCTGTAGCGGGCAAAACCGCCGCCGAGCTGGTCGCAGATGCCGCCGCGCGCCATTGCCTCCAGGCTGCGCTCGACCACCGTCCGGGCGCGGTCGGCCGAATCGCCGTGAAACCAGCGCTCGAGCGCCAGCACCAGCGGTCCCGGGTGCGGGAACTTGGGTGCGGCGCCGAACCCGCCATGGCGCTCGTCGAAGGCCCGATCGATCGCCGACACCGCCGCGTCCAGCGGCTCCCGGGCCAATGGCGCGGATGCCGGCTCGCGATCGAGGCTGGCGAACACGCGCGCCAGTTCGTTGTTCTGGCTGCGGATCTGCCCCCGTTGCCGGGCCCAGGCCTCGGCGACCCGTTCCAGCACCTCGGTGAAGGAGGGCATGCCGTGGCGCGCCACGGACGGGAAATAGGTGCCGGCGAAGAACGGCATCAGGTCGTCGGGGGTGAGGAACACGGTCAGCGGCCAGCCGCCGGTCGCGCCGTTCAGGGCCTGGTGGCCGAGCTGGTAGACCCGGTCGAGATCGGGCCGTTCCTCGCGGTCGACCTTGATGTTCACGAAGTACTCGTTCATCAGCGCCGCCGTGGCGGCGTCCTCGAACGACTCGTGCGCCATCACGTGACACCAGTGACAGGCGGAATAGCCGATCGACAGCAGGATCGGCCGGTCCAGCTCGCGTGCCGCGGCCAGCGCGTCGTCGTCCCAGGGCTGCCAGGCGACGGGGTTGGCGGCATGCGCGAGCAGGTAGGGGCTGAGCGACCCGGAGAGCCGGTTGTGCAGCATTGGGGGCAAGGCATCGAACTCCCGATCGGGTGCAGGTGGCCGGACCGAGCTCGCCGTGTCCGCGGTGCGGCGCTCAGCGCAGGGTCTCGATCCTCGCGACGATCCCGTCCACCAGCTCCAGCCGGCGGGCGAGGTAGCCGCTGCCGAAATCGTAGTACCAGTCCTCGACCAGCACGCGGCGGAACCGGCGCGGGCGGTGGCCCAGGCCCCGGGGGTGGACGCGGTCCACGACCCCGCGGAGCTCGCGCTGGACCGGCTCGCCGCAGCGGTGAAGCACCTCCAGCGCGCTCATGCCCGCGAGCAGTTCGCCGGGCCGGCAGCCGCCCGGCGCGGCCTGCGCGCGGAACCCGCGGCCGGCGGTACGGATGCGCTGCAGCCGGCCGTCCCGGAACCGCAGCACCCGGATCAGCTCGTTGGGCCCGAAATTGTAGTGCCAGATCTCGCGGTCGCTGGCGTGGCCGTCGTGGTACGCCGCGACCCAGTCGGGTTCGCCACAGGCGCGCCGGACCTCGAACTGGGCGTCGCCCTCGCGGACCAGTTCCGTGCCGCAGCGCAGGGCCTGCGCCGGCACCGCGAACAGCGACAATGCCAGCAGCAACATGCAGGCCCCGATCGTCCGCATGGCCTGGCCTCCCGGTCGTCTCGCTCGCCCTTCGACCCGGTCACGGGGACGGAACGCCGGCGACCGACGGCCGGTCCCGGCGTGCGCGCTCGGCCAGCGTGCCACGAGCGGCGCCCGCGACGGCACCGGGCCGGCTCATCGGGCGTCCCGTTTCGGATAGTCGAAGAACACCAGTTCGCCCCCGCCGCGGGCGGCCTCCTGCCAGCCCCCGATCGGCAGCCGCATCCGCACGACACCGCAGGTCGGGAACTTGGCCGCCGGCGTGCCGCAGAGCAGCCGCGCGAGATCGGCGATGCCCGGCGCGTGGCCGACCAGCAGCACGTGATCGGCGGCCCGTGGCTGGCCGCGCAACACCTCCACCAGGCGGCTGTAGGAGGCCTCGTAGATCCGGGGCTCGGTGACCAGCGAGCCCGGGTCGATGCCGAGCGCCGGCGCGAGCACGCGCGCCGTCTGCAGTGCCCGCAGCGCCGGACTGGTGACGATCCGGTCGGGCGGGTCGCCGGCCGCGGCCAGGCGCCGGGCCATCTCGGGTGCATCGCGCTCGCCGCGGCGGTTCAGCGGCCGGTCGAAGTCGGCCAGGTCGGGATCGTCCCAGCTCGACTTGGCATGGCGGACGAGCGTGAGCGTCTTCACCCCATCTCACTCGCGCGGCCGACTGGCGCTGGCATACCCGAGCGGCCACCCATGCGCGCTCAACCGCCGGCCGGGTCGGGCCCGTGGAGACAGCGACCGGCAACGATGGTCGTCCGCGGCTGCAGCGACCCGTCGAGCAGCGTGATGTCGGCGGCGAAGCCGGGCGCCAGCCGGCCCTTCACGCCCTGCAGGCCGAGCACGCGCGCGACGTTGGCGCCGATCAGCGGCAGCGCCTGCTCCAGCGGCAGCAGGCCCTCGCGCACCAGCCGCTGCCAGTCGCTGATCAGCGTGGCATTGCCGGCGACGCGCATGCCGACGTAATCGCCGCGGGCGTCGAACTCCGGCAGGCTGCCGTTGCAGTCGGAACTCAGCGTGATGCGCTCGACCGGCACGCCACGCTCGAGCAGCGTGCGTACCGCGTTGTACGCCGACAGCTCGTGGTCGCCCGGGGCGTCGTCGAAGGCCGTGACATCGATCGGGGCGTCGAACATGCGCGCGTACTCGGCCGCCTCCTCCAGCAGCTCGGTCCGCCGGTTCACGTGCGTGGGGATGACCTGCTCGGGCGGGATCTCGGTCTCCGACAGCAGCCGCCGCAACGGTTCCAGCCCGCGCCCGCCGTCGCCGACGTGGAAGTGACAGATGCCGCGCTTGCCGGCCAGCATCCCGCCGACCCGGGCCTCGGCCACCAGCCGTTCGAGCTCGTCCTGGCGCGGCTGGCTGGAGCGGTGATCGGAGATCGCGATCTCGCCGACCCCGATCACCTCGGGGATCCAGGCCAGATCGCGCTGGACGTCGCCGGTCAGGGTCGGCGGCGGCACCCGGTAGGCACCGGTATACATCCGGGCATCGATCCCGTCCGCCCGCAGGTCCCGCACCGTCGCCAGCAGGTCGGCCGGCGAGCGGCTGACGGAGTCGGTCCCGAGTACGCCGACCACGGTGCCGATGCCCCGCGCGGCGATCGCGTCGGCAGCCAGCGCCGGACAACGGCTGCCCGGGCCACCCTCGCCGCCGCCGCCCGTCAGGTGGGCATGCTGGTCGATGAACGCGGGGACGGCGGTCAGGTCGGTGGCATCGATCACGCGCAATGGCCAGCCGTCCGGCACGGCCAGGCCCCGACCCAGGGCCGCGATGCGGCCGTCGGCGAGCAGGATCTCGGTGGCATCGGTGCGCTCGGGCGCCAGCACCGCGCCGACGCGCAACAGCGTCAGCAACTCGGGGCCGGTCTCTGCTCGCGCCGTCATTCGCCGTTACCCACCGGGTGCGCCATCCCACCCCGCGATCGCACGGCCGGTCACCCGCCGGTCGCCAGTGCCGGTGTCCGGAAGCTGCGGCCCTTGACGCGCTGCGTGGCGCTCTCGAGATCGTCGACCAGCAACACCAGCAGGTCGCCCTCGCTCGCCTCGTCCAGCGCGCGCTCGACCGCCTCGGTCTCGTTCATGACGATCTCGACCCGGCAGTCGCCGGCGGACTCGGCCCCGCTCTTGACCAGCCCGGCGGCCTCGCCGAGTTCGCGCCCACGCGGGTGGGTCTCACACACGAACAGCGTGTCGTGCATGCTCGCGAGCTGGCTGCCCAGGGCGACGATGTCCTCGTCGCGGCGGTTGCCCGGGGCGCTGGCCACGCAGATGCGGCGCCGGCCCGGCAGGTTGCTGACCAGCTCGTCCAGCGCCTCCAGAGCCGGCACGTTGTGGCCGTAGTCGATCAGCACCTTCACGCCGTCCGCCTCGATCAGGTTGGTGCGGCCGGGGTTCTGCCCCGGGGTCGGGTGGAAGGTCTGCAGGCCCATCTGGATCTCGCCGGCATTGAGCCCGAGGCCGTAGGCCGCGGCCGCCGCGGCGAGCGCGTTGGCCACGTTGAAGCGGGCGTGACCGTCGAAGGTGATCGGCACGTCGACCACCGGGATGATCTCGGCCTCCACCTGGCCCTGCCGCATCACGATGTTCCCGTTGTGCACCGTGAAGGCGACGCCATGCTCGCGCACGTGCCGGCGCACCTCGCGCGATTCCGGGTTCATCGTGAAATAGATGATGTCGCCGCGGGCCCACTGCGCGCCCTCGACGCAGCGCTCGTCGTCGGCATTGAGCACGGCCGTGCCGCCGCGACGCACCGCGTCGATCACCACGGTCTTGCAGCGCGCCAGCTCGTCGAGCGTGTGGATCTCGCTCTCGCCCAGGTGGTCGCTGGCGATATTCAGCAGCACACCGACCTCGCACTCGTCGAAGCCCAGCCCGCGGCGCATGATCCCGCCGCGCGCGACCTCGAGCACGGCGTGCTCCACGGTCGGCTCGCGCAGCACCGTCTGTGCCGCCTGCGGACCGCTGTAGTCGCCGCGCATGATCACGTGGTTGTCGATCTCGATCGCGCCGGTGCAGGCCATGCCCACCTTGCGGCCGGCCTGGCGCAGGATGTGCGACAGCAGCCGCACGGTCGTGGTCTTGCCGTTGGTGCCGGTGATCGCGGTGATCGGGATGCGCCCGTTGTCGGTGGGATCCGGGTACAACATGTCGACCACGGCCTTGCCGACGTCGCGGCCCTGCCCGTGCGTCGGCGACAGGTGCATGCGGAAACCGGGACCCGCGTTGACCTCGACCACGCCCGCCGACTGCTCCTCCAGCGGCCGGGTCAGGGTCTCGGCCAGCAGGTCGATGCCGATGATGTCGAGCCCGATCAGGCGCGCAATGCGCTCGGCCGCGTAGTGCACCTCCGGGTGCACGTCGTCGGTGATGTCGGTGGCGGTACCGCCGGTACTCAGGTTCGCGGTCGACTTGAGCCAGACGATCTGGTCGTTCGGGATCACGCTCTCGAGCGTCAGCCCCTGCTGGTGGATCAGGCGGAACGACTGCTCGTCGAGATGGATCTGGGTCAGCAGGTTCTCGTGGCCGACCCCGCGCCGCGGGTCCTGGTTCTCGATGTCGACCAGCTGCTGCAGCGTCTTCTTGCCGTCCCCGATCACGTGCGCCGGCCGGCGGCGCGCCGCGGCCACGAGCTTGCCGTCAATGACCAGCAGCCGGTGGTCCTCGCCCTTGACATATTTCTCCACGACGACCGTCTCGTGGCGGTGGTAGGCCGCGTCGTAGCCCTCGCGGAGCGCCGAGTCGTCGTTGATGTCCGTGCTCACGCCACGGCCGTGGTTGCCGACCAGCGGCTTGGTCGCGACCGGGTAACCGATCCAGTGCGCCGCCTCCAGCGCCTCCTCGAACGAATGACAGACCTGGCCCTCCGGCACCGGGATGCCGGCGTCGCCCAGGATCTGCTTGGTCCAGTCCTTGTCGTCGGCGATGCCGTAGCCGATCAGGCTCGAGTTCCAGGTGACCGTCGCCTGGAAGCGCTGCTGCTTGCGGCCGTGACCGAGCTGGATGTAGCTGCTGTCCTGCGTCAGTCGCTGGTAGGGGATGTCGCGGACCTTGGCCGCATTCACGATCGAGCCGGTGGACGGCCCGAGCATGTTCGCGTCGCGCACCTCCTTCAGCCGCGCGATCACCGGTTCGAGATCGATCTCCTGCTCGGCGAACAGCCTCTCGACCAGCTCCACCGCCTCGCGCCCCGCCGCGAGGCCGCAGGCCTCGTCACGGTAGCGGTAGCAGACGTTGTAGACACCGGTCTCGTAGGAATCGACCGTCTTGCCGTAGCCGACCGAGAAGCCGATCAGGTTCTGCAGCTCGATCGCGACGTGCTCGACCACGTGCCCGGCCCAGGTACCACGCTGCACGCGCTCGAGGAAACCGCCCTCGTGGCCGACCGAGCACCGATGCTCGTAAATGGTCGGCATCAGTTCCCGCAGTCGCTCGGCCATCCCCGGCACCTTGTCGCTCGGCTTGTCCTCGAGCTCCTCGATGTCGAGGCGCATGTAGATGGTCAGGTAACGGCTGTAGTAGTTGGGCCCCCGCAGGGCGCGATGCTCGAGAATCTTCAAACCGCACTCCTCGCATCCTGGTTGAGTTCCTCCGGCACCAGATAACGCCGGTTGTCGACATCGAAACCATGACCGTCGATCAGCGCATGCATGATCACGTTCTCGATCGCCACGGCCTCGCCCTGGGCGAGGTCGGCCACGTTGGAGCGGGCAAGGTCGCGGCTGTCGACGATGATCACGTGGCCGGAACCGATCGCCTCGAGCACGCGATGCGGGTGGATGATTACCGCCGCGTCCTCGCCGAGCCCGACCCCGAGATGCTCCGGATTGGTCGCCCCGACTTCCATCAGCCGGGTGATGCGGCCGCGCTCGAGGAAGTGGCTGTCGATGATCACGCCGTCGACGAAACCGAGGCCGGAGGTCATCTTCACCTCCCCCTTGTGCAGGGCGTCGGCCGCCTCGCCGTTGTAGATCATGGTCGAGGGCAGGGCCATCGCGCCGGCGCTGGTGCCCGCGACCACGGCGCCGGCGTTGAACCGGTCGCGGATCGCCTTGAGCATCGGCGAGCCGCCGAACACGTTGGTCAGTCGCAGCTGGTCACCGCCGGTGAAGAAGATGGCCCCGCTGCGCCCGATCCGGCGCACGTTGTCCTCGTCGGCCGCATCCCTGCGGTTGCGGACGTCGAGCGGGTGCACCTCGGTCGCGCCGAGCCGCTTGAAGGCCTCCTCGTAGGCGGGGAGGACCTCCTCGGGTATACCGCTGGCGGTGGCGATGACGGCGACTTCATCGCTGCCGCAGGCATGGGAAAACACCCTGGAGAGGATCCGCAGATCCGAGGACTTGTCCTCGGCACCGCCGATCGCGATCAGGCGACCACAGTTCGCGGGAAGGTGAGCCACCATGGAAGATGTGTCGTCGCTCATGCGACGCCCCAGTGTCGGCGCGGGCGCGCCCAATGGGGCGCCAGTGTAACACCGATGCCGGGGCGAACCGGCAGGTTTTGCGCCTGGTGAAGGGAGGCGCGGCGCCCTGCGCGAACCGGTCCGCGCCGACGGCAGAGGTGCCGTTCGCTACTCGCTCTCGACCGGGTTGCCCTGCTCGACCCAGGCAGTCGTGCCGCCATTCAGACTGCGCACGTTGCGGTAGCCGAGCGATTTCAGCACCAGCAGGCCGTTCAGTGACATGTTGCCGCGGTTGCAGACCGTGATCACCGGCGCCTCGTGGTCGGCGGGCAGCCGGTCGCCGGCCTGGTCCAGCTCGGCGAGCGGGATGTTGACCGCCCCGGGCACGTGCCCCGCCCGGTACTCCTCCGGCCCCCGCACGTCGATCAGCCGGGTCTCGCCGCGCTCGCTCAGGGACCGCACCTCCTCGACCTCGGC
>JAWWAE010000014.1:0-24585 GCA_033721835.1 Halofilum sp. (in: g-proteobacteria)
CACGCTCCTGTGGGAGGGCCGGGTGACCCTGCTCACGGCCGTGCTGGCCGGCTTCGGCCGCGCCATCGCCGAGGTCGGCGCGGTGATCATCGTCGGCGGCAACATCGCCGGCCACACCCGGGTCATGACCACGGCGATCGCGCTCGAGACCAGCAAGGGCAACCTGGCACTGGCACTCGGGCTCGGTTTCCTGCTGCTGCTGCTGACCTTCCTGGTCAACGCCGGCGCGTTCCTGATCGGCTCGGCCGCCCGCCGGAGGCAGATGGCATGAACGGCAGCGACCGCGCGCTCGGCTTCACCGGGGTGCGCCTGCGCCTCAACGGCCAGCTGCTGCTCGACGACATCAGCGCCGACTGGGCGCCCGGCGGGATCAGCGTACTGCTGGGCCCGAACGGGGCCGGCAAGACGCTGCTGCTGCGCCTGGCACGCGGGCTGCTGCAGCCGGACACGGGCACGATCCGCTGGGGCGGCCGGGCGCCGGCGACGCTGGGCACCCGCATCGGCTACGTGCCGCAGCAGCCGGTGATGCTGCGCCGCAGCGTGCGCGCCAACCTGGCCTACGCGCTCGGCCGCGCCGGGGTGCCGCGGGCGCAGCGCGCGCCCGAGATCGAGCGGGGCCTGGAGTGCGCCGGGCTCACGGACCGTGCCGATGCGGCCGCCCCGCGCCTGTCCGGCGGCCAGCGGCAACGGCTCGCGATCGCCCGCGCCTGGGTCCAGCGGCCGCTCGCCCTGCTGCTGGACGAGCCCTGCGCCCATCTCGACCCGGCGGCGGCCGCCAGCGTCGAGCGGACCATCCGCGACATCGCCGCCGACGGCACCAAGATCATCCTCACCACCCACGACCTCGGCCAGGCCGAGCGGCTCGCCGACGAGGTGCACTTCCTGCGCGCCGGCCGCCTGCTCGAGCACGGACCCGCCGACCGCTTCTTCGCCACCCCCGAGTCCGAGCACGCCGGCCGCTTCCTGGCCGGCGAGCGCATCACCGCGTAGAGGCGGTGCCTCGGACCTGGACGCGGCCGTCCCGCTGCCGAGCCCTTGTGGGTCCGGCTTCAGCCGGACGTCTTCTCGCGAGTTGTAGTTCGGACTTCAATCTGACAGTTCCATGCGACCACATGCGCTCCCGATCGCCGCCCGTACCGCCTTCCGGCCACCCCGCGCGTCAGGGCGGACTCGGTGTCCAGGGGGAACACCGAAAGCACCGAACGCACCGAAGACACCGAAGACACCGAAGACACCGAAAAGGCAGTGGAATGGTGTACCGGCCGAAGCGCGACTCCGTCCGAGCCGGCATTGCACGCAGGCATCCAGCCTCATCGAAGCTTGTGGGTCCGGCTTCAGCCGGACTGTTTTGCGACGCGTCTGCCAACCGTTGGGCCGCCGGTGGGAAGCGCCCATCCAGCATGTGCCCTTCGCGCGCCTTTGCCGCGCCGAGCCTCGCAGGTCCGGGCGGACGAAGGCCCGACAGGGGGCCCGCCAGGGATGGCGGGCCCGCGCAGTCGCGACAGGAAGTCGCGTCTGCGCGCCCCGTCTTGCGCGTGACGCAGACGCGCAAATCAAGCGCGAGCGCAGCGAGCACCGCATCTTGAGCGAGAAGCGAGGGGAGCCGGGTTCGGGCAAAGCCCGAACCCGGCCGCGGCAACCAGCGCAAGGCTTCTTTGGGTACTTTCTTGGCACCAAGAAAGTACCTCGCTCCGCGTCAGCGGAGCGAAACCCGGGCGTTGCATCCGCCGATGCGCTCGCCAAGCTGCTCGGGAAAACGCCACCCGGACAAAGTCCGGCTGAAGCCGGACCCACAATCACGCCGGCTCCAGTCAGCCGGCGGTGTAGCCGCGTAGCCCGGATGCAGGCGCAGCCGGAATCCGGGGCATCGGTCGCGGGACCCGGATTCCGCTTCGCTGCATCCGGGCTGCGGCAGTCGGCGCGTGCCGGCTCCGCTCAGCCGGCGTTGTAGTGCACGCTGCCGGTGGCGCTGACGTCGTAGCCGCCAAGGGTCCTGGCGCGCTCGGCGAAGCGGCTCGTGCGGGTGAGCGCCAGCAGGGCCTGGAACGGGGGCTCGAAGAAGCTGCGCCGGGCCAGCAAGAGGTCGAAGCGCTCCTCGGCCAACGGCACGAAATCGAGGCCCGCCTCGCGGGCGGCGGCCTCGATGCCGAGACCGACATCGGCGTGGCCGGCATGGACCTCGCGCGCGACGTCGGTCTCGCTCACCGCGTGGTCCTCGAGCACGCCCAGGCTGGCGCGGTCGATGCCCGCCTTCTGCAGCAGGCGGTCCAGCAGCAGCCGGCTGCCGGCACCCTCCTGCCGATCGATGACCCGGACGCCGGGCTGCTCCAGGTCGCTCAGGCCACCGATATGCCGCGGATTGCCCGGCGCCACCATCAGGCCCTGGCGCCGACGCGCCCACTCGATCAGCACCACGTCGCGGCGCGGGTTCGCGCGCTGCACGGCCTCGACGTTGTAGCCGTCGCCCTCGCTGTCGGGGATGTGCAGCCCACAGACGGCGGCCTCGCCGGCGGCAAACCGTGCCAGGCCGTCGCCGCTGCCGCCGAGCAGCGAGGCATAGCCGCACGCCGAGGCCTGCAGCGCCCACTCCAGCAGCGGGTCGTGACTGCCGCTGACCACGGCGGGGGGCTCCACCAGCCGCTCACGGCCCGGCCCCTCGGCGTGCTCCATCAGCCACAGGTCGATCATCGATTTCGGGAACAGCCACTTGCCCGTGACGCGGGTGCACGGGATCTCGCCGTTGCGCACCATCTCGTAGACCTTGCGCTCCTTCAGGCGCAGGTAGGCCGCAACTTCGCGCGTTGTCATCAGGTCGTTCATGGGCATTCGGCTGTCAGATCGAGAACACGTGCTCGCGGTAGTAGCGCAGCTCCTCGATCGAGTCGCGGATGTCGTCCAGCGCCAGGTGCGCGCTCGACTTCTTCACGCCGGCGAGGACCGCCGGCGACCATCGACGCACCAGCTCCTTGATCGAGCTGACGTCGAGGTTGCGGTAGTGGAAATGCGCCTCGAGATCGGGCATCAGCCGCGCCAGGAAGCGGCGGTCCTGGCAGATGCTGTTGCCGCACATCGGCGAGTTGCCCGCCGGCACCCACTGCTGCAGGAACTCCAGCGTGCGCTGCTCGGCCTCGGCGCAGGTGACGCCCTCCTCGCGCACCCGTTGCAGCAGGCCGGATTCGCCGTGCTGGCGCGTGTTCCACTCGTCCATGGCCGTGAGGATCGCCTCCGGCTGGTGCACCGCCATGACCGGGCCCTCGGCCAGCACCTCCAGCTGCGGGTCCGTGACGATGGTGGCGACCTCGATGATCTCGTCGTTCAACGTGTCCAGCCCGGTCATCTCGAGATCGATCCAGATCAGCCGGTCCTCCTCTGCCATCACCTTTCCAGTTCGCTGCAACGCTTTGTTATTCTACCAGCCCGTTCAAGCCCGGAATGCATGCCCGCATGCAACCACTGACCATCGTCTTCCTGGTGGCGCTCGCCGCGTCGCTGGCCGTCCGGTTGTGGCTCGCCCGCCGGCAGATCGCGAGCGTCCAGCGCCACCGCGGCCAGGTGCCCGAGGCCTTCGCCGACAGCATCTCGCCCGAGGCCCACCGCAAGGCAGCGGACTACACCGTGGAGCGGGTGCGGCTGTCGCGCATCGACGCCGTGGTCGAGGCACTGGTGCTGCTCGGCTGGACCCTCGGCGGCGGGCTCGCCTGGGTCGACCGCGCCTGGCGCGCGCTCGAATTGCCACCGGTGGTCACCGGCGTCGGTGTCCTGCTGACCATCGTCGCGGTGGGCGCCCTGATCGATCTGCCGTTCCGGGCCTGGCGCACCTTTCGCGTCGAGCAGCAGTTCGGCTTCAACCGCACCACCCCGGCCCTGTTCATGAGCGACCAGCTGAAGGGCGCGGCCCTGCTGCTGGCGCTCGGCGTCCCGCTGGCGGCGACCGTACTCTGGTTGATGCATGCCGCCGGCGACGCCTGGTGGCTCCATGCGTGGGCCGTGTGGCTGGGCTTCAACCTGCTGATGGTGTGGGCCTGGCCGGCCTTCATCGCCCCCATCTTCAACCGCTTCTCGCCTTTGGAGGACGAGGCGCTGCGCCAGCGCATCGACGCCCTGCTCGAACGCTGCGGCTTCAGCAGCAACGGCGTGTTCGTGATCGACGGCTCGCGCCGCTCCGCGCACGGCAATGCCTACTTCAGTGGCTTCGGCCGCAACAAGCGCATCGTCTTCTTCGACACGCTGCTCGAGCAGTTGCGGCCGGAGGAGATCGAGGCGGTGCTCGCCCACGAGTTGGGTCATTTCAAGCGCCGTCACATCGCCAAGAACGTCGCCGTGATGGCGGTCGCGAGCCTCGCCGGCCTCGCGCTGCTGGCGTGGCTGATGGAGCAGGGCTGGTTCTACAGCGCGCTCGGGGTACCGGAGCCGTCGATCCATGCCGCGCTGGCGCTGTTCATGCTCGTACTGCCGGTCTTCACCTTCTTCCTGCAGCCGCTGTTCGCGCGCCTGTCGCGGCGTCACGAGTTCGAGGCAGACGCCTTTGCCGCCGACCAGTGTCCCTCCGATCGACTGATCTCCGCGCTGGTCAATCTCTACCGTGAGAACGCCAGCACGCTGACCCCTGACCCGCTGTGGTCGGCCTTCTATGACTCGCACCCGCCGGCCGCCGAACGGATCGCACACCTGCAGCGTTTCCGGGGCGAGCGCGCGATGATGGGGCCCGCCGTTTGAGGGCGATCGACAGCGGGCCGTACACTGTTCACCCATCACCCGCACCGCGGAGACCGACATGAGCCAAGCACTGGCACAACAGAAATGCAGCCCCTGCGAGGGCGGGACCGACCCGCTGGAGCGCAAGGAGGCCGAGGCGCTGCTGGAGCAGGTCGATGGCGACTGGTCGCTCAGCGACGACGGCCGGATGATTTACCGCGAGTTCAAGTTCAAGAACTTCCTGCGCACGATGTCGTTCGTGAATGCCGTCGCCTGGGTCGCCAACGCCGAGGACCACCACCCGGACATGGAGGTGGGCTACAACCGCTGCCTGGTCCAGTTCTCGACCCACGCCATCGGCGGCCTGTCGCGCAACGACTTCATCTGCGCGGCCAAGATCGACGCCCTGCTGGCCTGATCGGATACGGCACGGCGCTCGCCCCGGCCGGGCGTGCGCTCCCGATCCGGCGTCGGTATACTGGCGCCCGGCGCGCAGGCGCAGAGGGCGCCCGGCTGGCCCGGGCACTACAGCCGAGACGGGGGAGAAGTCCATCCATGAGATCACGACGCGTACTCGCGCTGGCCGCGGCGGCACTCGGAGCCTCACTCGCGACCGCCGCCCAGGCCGAAGGCGATGTCGAGGCCGGGCGCTACAAGTCCCAGACCTGCCTCGGCTGCCACGGCATCGCCGACTACGGCAACGTCTACCCGTCCTACCACGTGCCCAAGCTGGGCGGCCAGCACGCCGAGTACATCGTGTCCGCCCTGCAGGCCTACAAGCAGGGCCAGCGCCAGCACCCGACGATGAAGGCCCAGGCGGCGTCGCTGTCGATGCAGGACATGCAGGACATCGCGGCGTACTTCGCCACGGTGGATGAGCCCCGCTAACCGCACCGACGTACCCGAGGAGTTCGAGATGCTGCGATCCGCCCGAATCCCCGCACTGCTCGCGAGCACCCTGTTGGTGCTCGGCGTCGGTTCCGCCCAGGCCGGCAACCCGGTGGCCGGCAAGGAGAAGTCCCAGTCCTGCGCGGCCTGTCACGGCGAGACGGGGGCCAGCGAGAACAGCCAGTACCCGATGCTCGCCGGGCAGCACGAGAGCTATCTCTACCACGCGCTGAAGTCGTACAAGAATGGCGATCGCCAGAACGCGATCATGAATGGCCTGGCCTCGGGCCTGTCCGACCAGGACATGCGCGACCTGGCGGCCTATTTTGCCCGCCAGGAGGGCCTGTACACCGTCTCGGTCGACCGCGACGCCGCGGCCGAGTAGCCCACGCCCAACGATCGCGGCCGCGATGAAGCGGGACGGTCACCGCGTCCCATGTCGCTGCCGCGCCCCGTCTTGAGCCTGTTGCACCTGTTCGCCGCCGCACTGGCCGGCTACCTGATCCTGCTCGGCGTCCTGTGGTGGGGCCAGTCGGGCATGGTGTTCCTCCCCGAGGTGCCCGAGCGCAGCGTTCGCACCACCCCGGGCGCCGCTGGTCTCGACTACGAGCCGGTCCGGATCGAGACCGCCGACGGCGAGCGCCTGGCCGGCTGGTTCGTTCCGGGCCCGACCGCCGACGCCCCGGTGGTGCTGTTCCTGCACGGCAATGCCGGCAACATCGGCCACCGCATCGAGACGCTGGAGCTGCTGCACACCGCCGGCGCCGCCAGCCTGATCATCGACTACCGCGGCTACGGCGACAGCAGCGGCCACCCGACCGAGCGCGGGACCTATCGCGACGCCCAGGCCGCCTGGCGCTGGCTGGTCGATAGGCGCGGGGTCGCGCCGGGCCGGATCGTCGTCTTCGGCCGCTCGCTCGGCGGCGCCGTCGCCGCCTGGCTGGCCGCCCACGAACGCCCCGCCGGCCTGGTGCTCGAGGCCGCCTTCACCTCGATCGTCGAGCTGGGCCGCCATCACTACTGGTGGGCGCCGGTGGGCCTGCTGAGCCGCTTCCGCTACCCCACCGCCCGCTACCTGCGCGACGTCGAGTGCCCGGTACTGGTCGCCCACGCCCGCCACGACGAGATCGTGCCCTTCGCGCATGCGGAGAAACTGGCCGCGATCCGCCCGCCGGTGGTCGAGCTGCTGGAGCTCGAGGGCGGCCACAACGACGCCATGTTCGCCTCGCACCGGCGCTACCGGGAGACGCTGCAGCGATTCATCGGCGAGGTGACGCGGACCGAGTAGCGCCCGCCGAACGACGCTGCGGGTGACCTGCACTCTGACGGGGGCCGCATGAGGATTGTGGGTCCGGCTTCAGCCGGACAGCCTGCGGCACCGGTCCCGCCTGAAAGCGCATCACGCTCCGCGTCCGAGTCGTTTGCATCAATCTCGACGTGTTTCGCTCGGCCTGCGCCGAGCGAGGTACTTTCCTGGCGCAAGAAAGTACCCAAAGAACACGGCGCTGGTTGCCGCGGCCGGGTTCGGGCGCTGCCCGAACCCGACTGCCCTGCGCTTCTCGCGACGGGCGGGGCGCGCAGACGCGACTTCCTGTCGCGACTGCGCGGACTCGCCATCTCTGGCGAGTCCCCTGTCGGGCCTTCTCCGCCCGCCGCTGCGATGCTCTGCGCGGCAAAGGCGCGGAAGGGCACATCCTGCAGCCGAGTGTGCGGCCTCAACGGATTCGATTGGCGGCAGGGTGGATCCCGACCCGCAACGGAGCCCGCAGGAGCGAGCCATGCTCGCGAACCAACCGGGCAAGGCGTTCCCAGGCAGGAGTCGCGGCCATGGGCCGTTCCGACGGGCCTTCAGGCAGAGCGCCGACATGTCGGCACAGAAAAGGCCGGCACGCGAACGTGCCGGCCTTCGAGGTGCTGCGCCGATCCGGGAATTACCGGTTCGGCTGCGGGGTCATCCGCAGGTACGGCTTCAGCTCGGTGTGACCCTTGGGGAACTTCTCCTTGATCACCTCGGGATCGGTGATCGAGGGCAGGATCACCACGTCGTCGCCGTCGGTCCAGTCCACCGGGGTGGCCACGCTGTAGCCGTCGGTGAGCTGCATCGAGTCGATGACGCGCAGGATCTCGTTGAAGTTCCGGCCGGTGCTCTTCGGATAGGTGATCGTCGCCCGGATCTTCTTGTTGTGGTCGATGATGAACACCGAGCGCACCGTCGAGGCATCGTCCTCGTTCGGATGGATCATGTCATAGAGGCTCGACACCTTGCGGTCGGCATCCGCCAGCAGCGGGAAGTTGACCGTGGTGTTCTGGGTCTCGTTGATGTCCTTGATCCAGCCCTTGTGGGACTCGACCGGGTCGACACTGACCGCAATGATCTTGGTGTTGCGCTTGGCGAACTCGTCCTTCAGCTTCGCGGTCGCACCGAGCTCGGTGGTGCAGACCGGGGTGAAGTCGGCCGGGTGCGAGAACAGCACCACCCAGCTGTCACCTGCCCATTCGTGGAAGTTGATCGTCCCCTCGCTCGATTCCTGGGTGAAATCGGGCGCGGTATCTCCAATTCTCAGGCCCATCTCGGATCCCTCTGCACAGATTTGCGAATTCGAGGCGGCCGCCACCGGCCGCCAGATGGCGGCAGTATAACGCCGGGCGATCAGGGCACGGTAATATCGCTTTGCTATAGCATAAGAACGGCGGGTTATCTCCGGGCGATGCGCTCCCGGAGCCACGCGGCGGCCTGCTCGCGCTCGTCGTCGGTGAGGAACCGGCCGAGCTCCACCGCCCGCCCGTGCGAGCGCAGGATCAGCCGCTGCGGATGCGCCCGACCGGGACCGGGCAGCAGCAGCACCCGGGCCCAGTGGCGCGGCAGCTCGAAGCGGCGCTCGACCTCGCGCCGTCCCGCCTCGATCGTGATCACGCGGTCGTCCACGATCACCACCTCGCGCGCCAGCAGGGCGTGGCTGCTCCAGTAGAGTCCGAGCAGCAGCGCCAGCAGCTCGAGACCGCACAGCGGCAGGATGATCCAGAAGCCCAGCAGCGCCCAGCCGACCGCGATCGGCACCGCCAGGGCGGCCACCGCTGCGACCAGGTACAGGTTCTCGCGCCAGCTCGCGGAGCGGTGCGGCGCCAGCACCAGCCGGTCGCTGGCGGAGCCGGAATCGGGTTCGCTGGAGAGCATGGCGGGGGGCCCCGAGACGGCCGCTTCAGCCCGGGGGCCAGCTGAAGCGGCGCCCGGCGAGCAGGTGCAGGTGGATGTGGAACACGGTCTGGCCGGCGCCCGCGTTGGTATTCATCACCAGCCGGTAGCCGTCCTCGCGGTAGCCGTTGTCGGCGGCAATGTCGCGCGCCACCAGGAACAGCCGCCCGACGAGCTCGGCGTGCTGCGGCTCGAGGTCATTGACCGTCGGGATCGGTTCCCTGGGCACCACCAGCACATGCAGCGGAGCCTGCGGGTTGATGTCGTGGAACGCCATGATGTCGTCGTCCTCGTAGACGATGTCGGCATCGATCTCGCGGTCACGGATCTGGGTGAACAGGGTCTTGGTCATGTCGGAATCCTCCCTCGCAGCCTGTCGGACTTGGGCTCATCTACTGCGGCGAGTGGGAATCGGTCCATATTTCCGATCCTCTTCGTCAAATAGTTACCACTATTCTCCTCGGACGATCGAAAATCTGGCCTCGATTCCCACACGCCTCGCTACCATGCCCCAAGGCCGACAGGCTGCTAGTGCAACCCGCCTCAGACGTCGCGACGCCCGGCGAACGCATGCGCCAGTGTGCCACCGTCGACGTACTCTAGCTCGCCGCCCAGGGGTACACCGTGCGCGATGCGGGTCACCCGCAGGCCGTGGGCCTTGGCCCGCTCGCTGATGTACTGCGCCGTCGCCTCGCCCTCGACCGTGGGATTGGTGGCCAGGATGACCTCGCGTACCTCGCCCGCCTCGAAGCGCCGCTCGAGCGCATCCAGGCCCAGTTCGGACGGCCCGATCCCGTCCAGCGGTGACAGGTGCCCCATGAGCACGAAGTAGAGCCCGCCGTAGCTGGTGGAGTTCTCGACCGCGACGATGTCGGCCGGCGTCTCGACCACGCACAGCAGCGAACGGTCGCGCGCGCTGCCGGCGCACAGCTCGCAGTACTCCGCCTCGGTGAAGGTCCGGCACTGGCCGCAGCGGCCGATGCCGTCCATCGCCGCAGCGAGCCGATCGGCCAGGTGCCGGCCGCCCTCGCGGTCGCGCTCCAGCAGGTGGAACGCGATCCGCTGGGCGGAGCGCGGACCGACCCCGGGCAGGCAGCGCAGCGCCTCGATCAGCTCGCGCAGCAGCGGGGACGCGATCACGGGCCCGGCCGGCTCAGAACGGCATCTTGAAGCCGGCGGGCAGGTTCATGCCCGCGGCCATGTCGGAGTAGTGCTCCTTCTGCGCCGCCTCGACCTTCTGCACGGCGTCGTTGGTGGCCGCGGCCACCAGGTCTTCCAGCATGTCGCGGTCATCGCCCATCAGGCTGTCGTCGATCTGCACGCGGCGCACCTCGTGGCGGCCGTTCATGGTGACGCGGACCATGCCGCCGCCGGCCGCGCCCTCGACCTCCATGCGCGCCATCTCCTCCTGCGCCTCCTGCATGCGCTCCTGCATCTTCTGCGCCTGCTGCATCAGTTTTCCGAGTTCACCCTTCATTTCGTGTCACCACCTTCTTGCATTGGAAATCTACCGGTTGTCCGCCTCGCCCGTGCCCGGCTCGGCCGGTTGCACGCTGCCGGCCTCGACCCGGGCATCGAACCGCTCCTGGAAGGCCTGAACCACCGGATCGTCGGCGATCGCACGCTCCGCCTCCCGGCGTCGGTCTTCGCCCCGGCGGCGCTCGGCATCGGCCGGGGTCTCGGCCGCCGCCGGCAGCTCGCGGGTCAATTCGATCCGCACGGGACGCCCGAGGTGCTCCGACAGCGCCTTCTCGAGCCGCTTGCGGTAGCGGTCCCCGGAGAGATGGTCATGCTCCGGCGCCAGCGCAAGCCGTACCCGGTCGCCCTCGAGGCCGAGCAGGACGGTGTTGGCGCCGAGCTCGCCGGCCAGGCCGCGCAGCCCGAGCGCGGCCACCGTCCGCTCCCAGTCGAGTGGCTCCGGCTCGCCGGGCCGCCCGGCCGCCGATGGGCCGGAGCGCGCGGGGTTCGGCTCGGGCTCGGGCTCGGGCTCGGGCTCGGGCTCGGGCTCCGGGGCGGCCGCGCGGCCGGGGGCCGGCCGCCGCCCGCCACCGGCACGGCCCGCGCCCGCCCCCGTCTTCGTCGTCGCGGCCTCGCCGGATGCCGGTTCCGGCCGGAAGGCGAGCATCCGCAGCAGCGTCATCTCGAGCCCGGTGCGCGCGTCCGGGGCCCAGCCGAGATCGCGCCGCCCGAGCGTGCCGATCTGGTAGTAGAGTTGCACGTCCTCGGGCGCCATCCGCCCGGCCAGCGCGCGCACCCGCTCGGCGTCCGCCACCGACTCGTCGAGCGCCTCGGGGACCGTCTGCGCCAGCGCGACCTGGTGCAGCAGCGACAGCAGGTCGGCCAGCACCGGCGACAGGTCGGCGGCAGCCTGTGCCAGCTGCTCCACCTCCTCCAGCAGCGCCTCCGCGTCCGCCGCGACCAGCGCCTCGACCAGCGCGAACAGCCGCTCGCGCGAGAGCGTGCCCAGCATCGCCTCGACGTCCTCGGCGCGCACCGTGCCCTGGCCGAAGGCGATCGCCTGGTCGAGCAGCGACAGCGCGTCGCGCATGCTGCCGGCCGCCGCCCGCGCGATCTGCGCCAGCGCCGCCGCGTCGTACTCCACTTGCTCGGCGCCGGCGATCTTCTCCAGGTGCTCGACGATCGCCGGCACCGGCATCAGCCGCAGGTTGAACTGCAGGCAGCGCGACAGGATGGTGACCGGCACCTTCTGCGGGTCGGTCGTCGCCAGCAGGAAGCGGACGTGCGGCGGCGGCTCCTCCAGCGTCTTCAGCAGCGCGTTGAAGCTGTGGGTGGAAAACATGTGCACCTCGTCGATCAGGTACACCTTGTAGCGGCCGCGGCTGGGCGCGTAGGGCACGTTCTCCAGCAGCTCGCGCGTCTCGTCGACCTTGGTGCGCGAGGCCGCGTCGACCTCGATCAGGTCGATGAAGCGCCCCTCGTCCACCTCGCGGCAGGCGCTGCACTCGCCGCAGGGCTCGCTGGAAACGCCCCTGGTCTCGCAGTTGAGGCTCTTGGCCAGGATGCGCGCGATCGTGGTCTTGCCCACGCCGCGGGTACCCGTGAACAGGTAGGCGTGGTGCAGCCGGCCGCTGTCGAGCGCGTTCACCAGCGCCCGGCGGACATGGTCCTGCCCCACCAGTTCGGGAAAGCTGCGCGGCCGCCACTTGCGGGCGAGGACTTCGTAGCTCATCGGGGACTCGGGCGTGAAAGCGTGCGGCCACATTATACGCGGGGCCCGGCCCGGTTTGGCGGCCCGAGGGCGGTGCCCACGCCCGCCACACCCCGGCGCTCGAAGGTCGCCACTGCCGCTGCTCCCTTCCGGGCCTGACGGGGTTCGCGGCGTTTCGTCGCGGGGGGACGGGCGCAGGTCACCATTGCACGCGCCGACCCGCGGGTCGGCGGCGCAGAGTGTAACGTGCCGGCGGACCCCGTGTCGTGGCCCGGCTGCCGGTGAAGGGCATTCCCGGATGGTCCGCGGCTGAATCCGCTCCCACGAGTACCCGTCGGGGGCAGCTATCGGGCTGCGGGAGCGGCTTCAGCCGCCAACCGGTCCCGCGAACCGCCGCGGGGCACGGTGGGCGTTCGGGCGGCATCACCGCGGCCGGCGAAACTGCTACATTCGCCCGACCGAGCGCCCGGACCTGGAGACCTTCGTGGCCCGCCGCCCCCGCATTCCCACGCCCAACCCCGCCGACAGCCCGGTCATGGTGGCCGCCGGCAGCGTCTGGGCGCTGCTGGCCGGCATGGGCCTGCTGCTGATGGGCAACGCCCTGCAGTACAGCCTGCTCGGCGTGCGCGCGTCGAACGAGGGCTTCTCGAGCACCGCCACCGGCGTCGTCATGTCGGCCTATTTCGTCGGCTTCCTGTTCGGCTCGATCGGGACGGTGCGGGCCGTGCGGCGGGTGGGCCACCTGCGCGTGTTCGCCGCGGCCGCGGCGCTCGCCTCGATCGCGATCCTGATCCAGAGCCAGTTCGTCACGCCGACGGTGTGGGCCGTGACCCGCATCGGCACCGGCATCGCCTACGCCGCCGCCTACATCGTTACCGAAAGCTGGCTCAACGACCGCGTCACCAACGAACACCGGGGCGGGCTGCTGGGGGTCTACATGATCGTCAGCTTCATCGGCATGGGCGGTGGCCAGCTGCTGCTGAATGCGGGCGATCCGGACTCGTCGACCCTGTTCATCCTGGTCTCGGTGCTGATCTCTTCCGCTGCCATCCCGATCCTGCTGAGCGTGCTGCCGCAGCCGGCCATGGAACAGCCGGCCCGTCTGGGCCCGCTGGAGATGTTCCGCCAGTCGCCGCTCGGGACCACCGGCTGCATGACCAGCGGCATGCTGCAGGGCGCGCTGTTCGGCATGGGGGCGGTCTATGCGCGCGCCGCGGGACTGTCGGTGGCCGAGACCTCGGTGTTCATGTTCACCACCATCCTCGGTGCCGCACTGGTTCAGTACCCGGTCGGCAAGCTGTCCGACCGGATCGACCGGCGCCGGGTGATCACGGCCGTCGCCCTGTTCGGCGCCGTGGCCTACGCCGCGGCGGTGCCCGCGGGACACCTGGGCGGCATGTGGGTCATCGGCTCGGCCATCGTGTTCGGCATCCCGCCGCTGACGCTGTACTCGCTGTCGATCGCCTACGCCAACGACCACATCGAGCAGAGCCAGCGGGTGGCCGCGAGCAGCGTGCTCAACCTGGTGTTCGCCTTCGGCGCCCTGCTCGGGCCCTCGATCGCCGGCGGCGTCATGGACCTGCTCGGTCCGGACGGCTTCCCGTGGTTGCTGGCCGCCGGCACGCTGGGACTCGGGCTGTTCGCGATTGTCCGCATGCGGATGCGGCCGCCCCTGCCGCTCGAGGAGCAGTCGGCCTATGCGCCGATGCCCCAGCGCACCGCCTGGCTGACGGACGCCTGGGAGGAGTCCGTCGCCGCGGCGGACGCCCGCCAGGGCGAGTCCGCCACCGGCGACCGCCGCGCCCGCACTACGCCGGATTCGTCGCCGTGATGGTCCAGGAACTCGACGGCATGACGATGGCGCCGGAATCGGTGGCGTACTCGGCCAGCACGTCCCTCAGCGCGTCCTCGATTTCGCCGCGCCTGCGCTCGGCCTCGTCGCCGGCCTCGCGAAACACCTCGCCCGCCGGCCCCAGCGCGAGCTGGAACTGCATCGCATTCTCCGGCGAGGCGCCCACCGTCACCGGCCCGTCGTGGCGTTCGAATTCGACCTCGGGCGCGAATCCCGCCGCTCGCAACTGGGCCTTGACCACCTCCGGGTTTGCCATCGAGAACGGACCCGGACCGCAGGTCAGCGCATCCTCGCCCGGCGGCGGCAGGTAACGCAGCACGAGCTCCTTCGGCAGACCCAGCCAGGGATTGTCCTCGATCGCGCGCCAGACGATGAATACCAGCCGCCCGCCCGGCTTGAGCGCCGAGCGGATGTTCTTCATCGCCACCACCGGGTTCTGGAAGAACATCATCCCGAACCGGGAGAACGCCAGATCGTATTGCGGCTCGAACGGGTAACGTTCGACATCGGCCGCGACGAACTCGACATTGTCGATGCCGGCGGCGGCCGCGTCCGCCCGTCCCTTCTGCAGGAACTGCTCGCAGCAGTCGAGCGCGAGCACGCTGCCGTCCCGCCCCGTCATTTGCGCCAGCTGCAGAGCGGTGTCGCCCCAGCCGCAACCGACATCGACGATGCGCGAGCCCGGCGCGACCTCGAGCGTGCTCAGCGGCTGCTCGCTGTGAAAGCTCAGGCCGGTCATCAGGATGTCCCGGAAGCGTTCGAACTTCTTGGCCAGGACCTCGTTCCAGAAGTCCACGTATTCGTTGATCGGTTCCACCGTCGTGTTCATGTCTTCACCTCCCGACAGGACCTCGCGGTGCCTGTCGACATTGAATCTAGCTCATGCAGCGGACGCTTGCCGCCCACCGCGGACGGGCCGGTGCGTCACCGGCCCCGGTTGGCCCGATTCCTGCCTGCTGCCCGCGAGGCCCCGCCTGCCCCGGGGCCCGTGTGCCCGGGCGATCGCACCCGGCGCCGCGGCCCGCCGGGACGGAGGGATCCGCCGGCCGGGCGCGGTCCTCCCGGCTTGCCGCGGCGAGCGCCAGCGGGGCATGCTCAGCCATTCGGTTTGATCGCCAACGGGCCTGTCGCCGGTGACCCTCGAATCACTGCCGCTCAACCGCCAGACGTTCGACGACCACCCGGCGATCCAGCTACTGGTCGAGGCCGACGGCGGCCGCATCGTCGAGGCCAACGCCGCGGCCGCGTCGTTCTACGGCTGCGAGCGCGCCCAGCTGCGGCTGATGAAACTCGCGGAGCTGGTGCTGGAGCCCGCGCGCGACACCGGCGCCCTGCTCGAGTCGCTGACCGCCGAGCCACAGGTCACCCTGGCCACGGTCCAGTGCGCGCGCGGTGGCGAGCGACGCCACGTGGAGATCGACGCCGGGCGGGTGGAGGGCGAGGATGGCCGGGCGTACCTCTATACCGTCATGCGCGACGTTACCGCGGGCGTGCGCAGTGAGGCCTCGTTGCGCGATTACCGCGAGATCTTCGAGCACCTGCCGATTCCCTTCTACCGGGCGACCCGCGGCGCGACGGGGCGCTTCGTGCGTTTCAACCAGGCCTTCATGGAACTGTTCGAGGCCGAGACACCCGAGCAGCTTTTCGAGTGCGACGTCTCGAGCCTGTACATCGATCCGCACGAGCGCGAGCGTTTCTCCAATGCACTGATGCAGCAGGGCCAGGTGTACCGCTACGAGATGCAGCTGCGGACGCTGACGGGGCGGCCGATCTGGGCCATCGACACCTCGTACCAGCACCAGGACGAGGACGGCAATACCGTCTTCGACGGCGTGCTCGAGGACGTCACGCGCCAGCGCGAGCTGGAGCAGGAACTCGCCTACCAGGCACGCTTCGACGAGCTCACCGGGCTCGCCAACCGCCGCAACTGCGACGAGGCGCTGCAGGCGGAGATCGAGCGCTGTGATCGCTACGGTCACCCGCTGTCGGTGCTGATGTTCGATCTCGATCACTTCAAGCGCATCAACGACGAGCGCGGGCATGCGGAGGGGGACCGGGTGCTGGAGCGCGTTGCCGACACGACGCGGCGCCATGTCCGACAGACCGACATCGCGGGCCGCTGGGGCGGCGAGGAGTTCATGGTCCTGTTGCCGGAGACGCGGGTCACCGGTGCCACGCAACTGGCGGACAAGCTGCGCCGTTCGATCGCCGCTCAGGGCGACGACGCCACGCGCGTAACGATCAGCGTCGGCTGTGGCGAGTACGTCCGCGGCGAGGGCGAGGATGCATTCCTGTCGCGCCTCGACGAGGCGCTCTATGGGGCGAAGGCGGCCGGCCGCAATCGCGTGGCCGTGGCGACATCGCCCGACCGCAAGTCCTCCTGAGCCGGTGCCGGCACCATCCTGCAGCGGGCCGGCGCTGCGCTACACTGCGGTGCATTCGGTACGACGCGGCAAGGGGGGAGCATGCTCGTCGACGGCCAGTGGCAGGGGAAGTTCCAGCCGGTCCAGGACCGTGACGACCAGGGTGGCTTCGTGCGCCAGCCGTCGCAGTTCCGCCGCTGGATCGGTGACGACGGCCTGCCGCCGCAACCGCGGCGCTACCGGCTGTATGTGGCACTGACCTGCCCCTGGGCCTCGCGCGTGCTCGCCGTGCGCCGGCTCAAGGGCCTCGAGGAGGTGATCCCGCTCACGATCGTCGCGCCGGCGCTCACCGACCAGGGCTGGGCGTTCGACGACTTCCCCGGCAGCAGCGGCAGCGACCCCGAGCACGGGGCGCGCTACCTGCACGAGCTCTACAGCCACGCGGACCCCTCCTATACCGGGCGCGCGACCGTACCCCTGCTGTGGGACACGGCAGAGCACACGGCGGTCAACAACGAATCGGCCGACCTCGTGCGCATGCTCAACTCGGCGTTCGACGAGTTGTTACCGCCGGAGCGCGCAGCCGTCGACCTCCGCCCGGAGGGGCTGCGCGAGGCGATCGACGAACTGAATGAGTGGATGTACCCGCGGGTCAACAACGGCGTCTACCGCTGCGGCTTCGCCACCACCCAGGCCGCGCACGACGAGGCCGTGTCGACGCTGTTCGATGCGCTCGACTCGCTGGAGGACCGGCTGCTGAACGAAGGACCCTATCTGCATGGCGAGGTCCTGACCGAGAGCGACATCCGGCTGTTCGTCACCCTGATCCGCTTCGACGTCGCCTACCACGGACTGTTCAAGACCAATCTGCGGCAGATCCGTGACTATCCGGCACTGGCGGCGCACACCGGGCGCCTGTACGAACACCCCGACATCCGGCCGACGGTCGATTTCGACCATATCCGGCACGGCTACTACTCGATCAAGGCGTTGAATCCCACGCGCATCGTGCCGCGCGGCCCGAAGGCGATCCTGCACGGAATCATGGTCGATGGATGAAGCAACGGCGCGTCAGGCCATATCGTTCGGTGGCTCGGGCTCCTTGACCATCACGTCCGAATAGCTCCTGACGCAGTTGCGCCCGCCCTCCTTGCCCGCGTACAGCGCCTGGTCGGCGCGGGCCAGCAGGTCCTCGGCCGCGGTCGCCATGTCGGGGTAGATGGCGAAACCGACGCTGACGGTGGTCGAGACCCGCTGTCCGTCGACATCGAACGAGGTGTTCTCCACGGTTGCGCGAACCCGCTCACCGGCCTCGCGCGCGGCCGATTCGTCGCCGCCGGGCAGCAGGGCCACGAACTCGTCGCCGCCGAAGCGGGCGACGATGTCCGTACTGCGCAGCCCCTGGCGGATGCTGGTCACCACCGACTGGATCAACCGGTTGCCGATCTCGTGGCCCAGCTCGTCGTTGATCGGCTTCAGTCGGTCGGCGTCGATCATCATGACGGCGAACGACGATCCATCCGCTTCGCTCTCGCGGATCTGGTGTGCCAGGCGGCCGGCGAAGGCACGCATGTTGAGCACGCCGGTCAATTCGTCGGTCTCGGACAGGCGCATGACAATGTCGCGGGTGGTGACCATGTCCGCCGCCAGCAACGAAGTGATGTAGGCCACCAGCAGGAACGGCGCGAAGTTCACCATCACGGCACTGAAGGCGGCGTAGCTGTATAGGTCCGGGCCCATCTCGGCCTGCACCAGCAACAGATAAAAGGCGGTGATCAGCGCGACCTCGAGCAGCGTCACCATCTTGCCCAGCGTCAGCGCGCTGAAGACGATGACCAGCAGGTAGAGGTTCAGCAGCGGACTGTCGCTGCCGCCCGTCTTCATTACCACGAAGGCGATGAGGAGGATCATCACCCAGGTCTCGAGGGCCAGCTTCCAGCGGGCAGAGTCGGTAAGGAGATTGACGTAGCGGAACAGCAGCACGAACAGGGCGAAAGCCGAGCCCGCCATGACAATGACCGTGCGGTCGGCGGCGTCGGTGCCGGGCACGAACAGGTAGACCAGGATGAGGATCAGCAGCAGCCACTCGATCTCGGCGAGTGTCCGGTTGAAGCTCTTCAGCTCCAGCTCGTCGGCACTCGCGTCGTGCGGCTTGTGTGCAACCTGCCTGAATCGTCCCACTTCGCGGCTCGCAGGGCATTGCGCCGGGTAGCGGCGGAATTGACAGAGTCGAGACGCAGGTTCTGTTTCGGCGGGCCGGGCGCATTCCTCGCATCCCCTGCCCCGAGCGCGTCTTGTTATTTCGCGCCGATCATACAGGGATTCACATGCCGCTCAAGCCCGCCGCAAGTCGTCGGCGGCCGCGACCAGTTGTTCCATCCGGCCCTCGATCCAGTCACGGGTCATGCGCGTGACCTCGGCCGGGCTGCGCCCGGTGGTCTCGATCGGCGGCCCGATCGCGACGGTGATCGTGCCCGGATAGCGGCGCCAGTCCTTGATCGGCCAGCAGCGACCGGAGTCCACCGCGACCGGTACCACGGGGACACCGGCGGCGCAGGCCAGGCGTGCGCCGCCCTGGGCGTAGCGGCCCGGCTCGCCCCAGGGCGTGCGGGTGCCCTCGGGGAAGATCACCACCCAGCGTCCCGCGGCGATGTGCTGCGAGCCGTACCGTTCGATCTGGCGCAGCGCCTCGCGGCCCGCATCGCGATCGATCCCGATCTCCTCCAGCGCCTTCAGTGCCCAGCCATAGAACGGGATGCGGAACAGCGACTTCTTGATGACCCACGACAGTTGCACGGGAAAGATCGGGCGGTAGGCGATCGTCTCCCAGGTGGACTGGTGCTTTGACAGGATCACCGCCGGGCCGCGCGGCAGGTTTTCCGGCCCCTCGACCCGGTAGCGCACGCCGCAGACGACGCGCAGCGTGATCAGCACGAACCGGCACCAGGCACGCGCCACCGCCTCGCGTGCCGCCAGCGGGAACGGCCAGCTCAGCAGGATCAGGAGGGAGAATATCGCGGTCGCAATGCCGAACAGCAGGTGGAACAGGATCGAGCGCAGGTCGGTCAGCATTGCGGTTCCCCGTTCGGTGCGGGCCGGGTGCGAGGGCACCTCATCATAGCGACTCGGCTCGGCGGTCGTCATGTCGTGGCTGCTCGCGGCGGGATAAAATATCGATCTTGCTACTGTCCGCGAGCCTCCATGCCAACGCTGCTGCTCAACCTGCGCAACGTGCCCGACGACGAGGCGGAAGAGATCCGCGCGCTGCTGGACACCCATCACATCGCGTTCTACGAGACCCCGCCCAATCGCTGGGGTATCAGCATGGGCGGGATCTGGATCGGGGACGATGATCAGGCCGCGCATGCGCGGCGGTTGCTCGACGACTACCAGCAGACGCGTGCCCGGACCGCGCGCGCCGAATACGAGCAGCGCAAGCGGGCCGGCACGGCCGAGACGCTGGCCGATCGCTTCCGGCGCGACCCGGTGCGCAGCGTGCTGTTCACCGCCATCGCGGCCGCACTGTTGTACTTCCTCGTGCGGCCGTTCTTCTTCATCGCCGGCGGCTGACCGTCTCCGACCCGCTCAGGCGACGACCGGTACGCCGATCAGCCACCGGTGCAGGCCGAAGACGAAGGCCGCGTAGAGGGCAAGGCCCGCCACCACGGCGATCGCGTCGTTGTAGCGTGAAGGCGGGGCGCTCGCCAGCATCTCGCGCTGCGGCCGATGCTTGAGCGAGACCCGATCGATCACGGCCCAGCCGAGGAACGCGCCGAACAATACGACGTCGGCGAGCATGCCGTTCATCAACAGGTGCGCGACGGCCCAGAGCTTCACCGCCACCAGCATTGGGTGCTTCAGCCGCTGCCGGATCTTCCCCGGCAGGTAGGTGGCGAGCAGCAGCGGGAACACGAACAGCAGCAGCAGCAGGCCGAGGTGGCGCACCCCTGCCGGCGGCACGTACAGCAGCACCGGCTCCTGCCGCGCCAGCCCGTAGCCCCAGATCACGAGCACCAGGCCGACCAGCGAGGCGGCACCGTAGAGGCCCTTCCAGGCACCCTCCCCGAGCCGCGCCACCATGCGGTCGCGCCAGCGGGGCGCGATGATCGAGGTCGAGTGGACCCCGAGGAACAGCAACAGACCGACAACCAGTACCGACACGGCTCGTCTCCCTCCGCCAGGCTCTGCAACCCGTTCAGCGCGCGCGTGCGCCCAACTCGCGCATGCGCCGCAGCCAGCGCTCGCGGCGTGTGGCGCTGCCCTCGACGCTGCCGACGACCGACGCGCGCACCGGTCGGATCCCGCAGAAATGCAGGATGTTGCGCTCGAGGCTCTTGAGGCTGTGCGCCCGGAAGTACCAGCGGTACACCGGCGCCGGCATCCCCATGGTCACCACGATACGCGCCGAGCGGCCACGCAGCGGATGGCCGACTCGCCCCGGTTTCTCGCCGAACGCGAACCGGGGGCGCAGCAACTGCTCGAGGAATCCCTTCAGCAACGCCGGCATCGTGCCGAGCCAGAGCGGGTACACCAGCAGCAGGTGATCGGCCCACAGCAGCGACTGCTGGGCCGTGGCGATGTCGGCGGGCACGTCGTCCGCCTCCCAGTCGACGCGCGAGCGCACCAGCGGGAACTCCAGCGCGCCGATCTCGATGATGCGCACCTCGTGGCCGGCTGCCCCGGCACCCTCGGCGTAGGCCTGAGCCAGCGCCGGAACGAAGTGGCCGCGTTCCGGGTCCGGATGACCCTGCACGATCAGAATGCGTTGCGCCACGGACCCGTCCCGGCTGCCAGGCATGGATGCGGGGATTATGCGTCCCTGACGATCCCAGCGTCACGCGGCAGCGCGCACCGCCGCGCCGCTTCCGGGTACCATGGCACCCCGCGCGGCTCCCGGTGGCCCGGAATCCGTGCGGCCGCGGGCGGCGAACGCCGTGCGGGACCGACCGGGAGAAGCAGCCACCGTGGATTCGGTAACACAGATCGTGTTCGGCGCCGCCGTCGGCGGCGCCGTCGCCGGGCGCCGCGCCGGCTGGCGCGGCTTCGCCTGGGGCGCGGCGGTCGGCACCATGCCCGACCTCGACAGCTTCTACGACTACGGCGGCCCGGTGGCGAACTTCACCTGGCACCGCGGCTACACCCACTCGCTGTTCGTGCAGACGCTGGCGGCGCCCCTGATCGCCTGGCCGATCGAGCGCCTGCACCGGCACCTGGGCGTCGGCTACCGGCGCTGGCTCGCGGCGGTGTGGCTGATCCTGATCACGCACGCGCTGCTCGACGCCTTCACCATTTACGGCACGCAGCTGTTGCTGCCCTTCAGCGACCATCCGTTCGGCCTCGGCAGCATCTTCATCATCGACCCGGCCTACACGCTGCCGCTCATCGTCGGCGTGGTCGGCGCCCTGTGGCTGCGCCGCGACTGGGAACGAGCCCGGCGCTGGAACCTGGCGGGATTGCTGATCTCAACGCTCTACCTGGGCTGGGGGGTCACGGCGCAGCAGTGGGTCGAGCACCGCGCGCAGGCCGCGATCGAGCAGGCCGACCTCCCGGCCGAGCGCATGCTGGCCACGCCGACCGCGGTCAACAGCCTGCTGTGGCGCATCGTCGCGGTCGGCGAGGACGCGCACTGGGAGGCGCTGCACCTGCTCGGCTCCGACGAGCCGATCGAGTTCCGCCGCTATCCCAACCAGCGCCAGCTGCTCGAGGGCATCGAGGACCAGTGGGCGGTGCGGCGGCTGCAGGACTTCACCCACGGCTTCTATGCCGTTACCGAGGAGGACGGCCGGGTCGTCATCAGCGACCTGCGCATGGGCCAGGTCGGCTTCTACGCCTTTGCCTACGCCGTCGGCCGCGTCGAGGACGGGCGCACGGTCGCCATCGACGATGCGCGGCATTCCACCTCGCGGCCCGATCCGTTCACCATGCTGGACGACCTGTTCGCCTGCGCCCGCGGCATCGCGACCGAGGTCATGCACTGCGGCACGTCAATGCCGCGCTGAGCACGGGCAGCGCCGGTTCCACCCGATCGCGTAGACTGGCCGCTTCGCCCGCGGCCGTCGCCGAATTGCCCGCATGACCGACGCGAACATCGGTAACGAGCGCCTCGACCTGCCGGTCCTGCTGGTGGTGCTGTCGGGCATGTATGCGCTGATGGCGACCCTGTCGATGACGTTCCCGCTGCTGTCGCTGCTGATGGAACGCGCCGGCACCGATGAGCGCATCATCGGCCTGCTCGGTTCGATGCCGGCCGTCGGGCTGATCGTGGCCGCGGCGCTGATCGCGCCGCTGAACCGGCGGCTCGGGACCTACCGCTTCCTGCTCCTGTCCGGGCTGACCGGCGCCACGATGTTCGCGCTGCTGGGCCTGTTCCAGCACCTGGCGGTTTGGTTCGTCGCGCTGTTCCTGATGGGCTGCGCGGTCGACGGCATCTTCGTGATCTGCGAGGGCTGGATCAATTCGCTTGCGAACGAGCGCAACCGCGGCCGCGTGATCGGCATCTACGGTACCGTCGCCTCGCTCGGGCTGATGACCGGCCCGCTGGTGCTGACCCTCGTCGGAACCCGGGGGGCGACCCCGTTCGTGGTCGGCGTCGTCTGCCTGCTGCTGTTCCTGGTGCCGATCACGATCCTGCGCCGGCACGTCCCGACCTTCGAGGGCGACCACGCCGGTGGCGCCATCGGCTTCCTGCCGCTGGCGCCCGCGCTGGTGCTCGCGGTGCTCGCCTTCGCGCTGTTCGAGACCACCTTCGCCTCGCTGTTCCCCGTCTATGCCAGCCGGGCCGGGCTCGAGGAGGTGCAGATCACGAGTGCCATCGCGGTCATGTTTGCCGGCTATCTCTGCTGGCAGATCCCGATCGGCCTGCTGGCCGAGCGCGTCAACGCCCGGCTGCTGCTGATCGGCTGCGCCGCCGGCGCGGCGGTCGCCGCGCTGCTGCTCGGCCGGGTGATCGACTCGACCCCGGCGCTGTGGCTGACGCTGTTCGTCTGGGGCGGGCTCGGCGCCGGCACCTACACCCTGGCGCTGGTTGAGCTCGGCCAGCGCTTCCGCGGCGCCCGCCTGCTCGCCGGCAACGCCGCCTTCGGCATCGCCTGGGGCGCCGGCGGCATCATCGGCCCGGCCACCACCGGCGCCCTGATCGGCGGCTTCGGCACCGCTGCCCTGCCCGCCGTGTTCACCACCATCTTCGCCACCCTGGCCGCGCTCAGCCTGGTCCGCTTCGTGCGCAGCTGAACCCGCGACCAGCCCGTCCGAGAACCCGTATGCCGGTGCTGGTGCCGCGCGCACGCGTGGCGCCAATGCCGGCGTTCCCAAACGGGAACACCGGCCTGCGGGGCAACGATCTGCTGCAAGCCCCGCACCCCCGCGGAGCGCCGCGTGCATGACCATTGCCGCCCCATCCGTTCACACCTCCGGCCGACGAGCCGCTAGACTGTCGCGCCCGGACCAATCGCCGCACCGCCGATGATCTACCTGCTGCTGTTCCTGTTCGTGGCGTCGATCCTGCTCTACGTCACCTCGCGCTGGCTCGGTGCCGAGGCGCGCGGCTTCGGCCGCTGGGCGCGCGAGCAATGGATCCTCGCCCGCGGCGGGCAGAGCCCGGAGCGGCTGATCCAGACCACCCGCCGCGCATTCCGGGCCGAGGGCCTGGAACCCGACCTGATCGTCGTCAGCCACCAGGCCCTGCCCTGTTACGAGCGGCTGCGGCGCGACTACCTGGGCGAGGTGCCGGACGAACCACTGCCCGCCGGGGTGGTACTCGCGCTCGCCGCCGACGCCGACGCCGAGCAGCTGTTCCTGCGCGCGGTCGTGGCCCAGCCGGGCATCCCGGGCCGCGAGGAGGCGGCCTTCCTGCGCTTCGACCAGGTGCAGTCGGCCGAGGTGATCCCCGCGCGCCTGCCCAAGGGCGTCGCCCCGGCCGCCGAACAGGCGCTGGAGCTGGTCACCACCGACGCGAACCTGCCGCCACTGCACCTCGCGCTGGAACCCGAGTGGGGCGTCGACCCGAAGGAGATCGCCGCGCGCATCCGCGCCCTGCTCGCCGGCCGCTGGCGCCCCGAGGCCCCGCCCGCCATCGTCCGCTGACGGGCGCTCGGTTTACACTGCAGCACCGTTCGGCTAGCATCCCGCGCCTGCCGGAAGGCCCACGCGCCGCAGCAGGATGCGGCCACGCGCAGCAGAATGATGTAGGTCGGACTTCAGTCCGACAGCCGAATGCAGGACTGGCACATCAGGATCTTGTGGGTCCGGCTTCAGCCGGACATCAATCCGGCTCAGGCTGTCAGGCTGAAGCCTGACCCACAAGATTCTGCAACGCTGTCCAGGGAAGAACGCGGCTGCGACGTGTCAGGATGACGAAGGTCGGGTTTCAACCCGACAGCCGAATGCGGGAACGGCACGTCAGGATCTTGTGGGTCCGGCTTCAGCC
>JAWWAE010000015.1:0-24567 GCA_033721835.1 Halofilum sp. (in: g-proteobacteria)
CGGGGTGCTGCGATCCGACACCCTCGACCTGCGCGCGCCACTGCTGCGGGTCGGCGGCGCCGGCACGCTCGACCTCGGCCGGCGCGAGGTGGACTACGTCGCTCGCATCCTGGTGACCGGCACGCTCGAGGGTCAGGGCGGTGCCGAGTTCGAGCGACTGCGGGGCCTGGAGATCCCGCTGCGGATCCGCGGACCGCTGACCGCGCCGGAGCTCGAACTGGCGCTGGAGAGCGCGCTGGAGGCGCGGGCGAAGGCCCAGCGGGAGCAGCTGCGGCGCGAGGTGCAGGCGGCCGAGGAGCGCGCGCGGCGCGAGCTCGAGCAGGCGGCGGAGCAGGAGCAACGGGAACTCCGGCGCCGGCAGGAAGAGGCCGAGCGGAAGGTCAGGGACC
Organism: Halofilum sp. (in: g-proteobacteria); assembly: GCA_033721835.1. Taxonomy (GTDB): domain Bacteria; phylum Pseudomonadota; class Gammaproteobacteria; order XJ16; family Halofilaceae; genus Halofilum. The sequence goes on from JAWWAE010000015.1 coordinate 390, forward strand.
GGCTCGAAGACAAGCTGAAGGGGCTGTTCGACTGATGGCGCAACCCGACTTCGCCGAACGCGTACTCGCGTGGTTCGACCGCCACGGCCGTCACGACCTGCCGTGGCAGCGGCCGGCGACGCCCTACCGGGTGTGGCTGTCGGAGATCATGCTGCAGCAGACCCGGGTGGAGACGGTGCGGCCGTACTTCGAGCGCTTCGTGCAGCGCTTCCCCGAGCTCCCGGCGTTGGCCGCCGCCGAGCTGGACGAGGTGCTGTCACACTGGGCGGGGTTGGGCTACTACGCCCGGGCGCGCAACCTGCACCGGGCGGCGCGCCGGGTCGTCGCCGAGTACGGCGGCGAGCTGCCGGCGGAGTTCGAGCAATTGGTCGCGCTGCCGGGCATCGGTCGCTCGACCGCCGGCGCCATCCTCAGCCTCGCGCACGGCCACCGCCAGGCCATTCTCGATGGCAACGTCAAGCGGGTGCTCGCGCGCCATCGCGGTATCGAGGGCTGGCCCGGGCGGACGGCGGTCGCGCGCGAGTTGTGGGCGGTGGCCGAGGAACTGACCCCGCGGCGGCGTGTGGCGGCCTACAACCAGGCCATGATGGATCTCGGCGCCACCGTCTGCCTGCGCCGCCCGCGTTGCGACGCCTGCCCGATCGCCACCGACTGCCGCGCGCGCATCGAAGGCGCGACGGGTTCGATCCCGGCCCCGAAGCCGCGGCGCGCGCTGCCGCAGCGCGAGACCGTGTGCCTGGTGCTGCAGCGGTCGCGCGACGGCGCGATCCTGCTCGAGCGGCGACCGCCGGCCGGCATCTGGGGCGGACTCTGGTCCCTGCCGGAATTCACCGATGCGGCCTCGCTGGAAACCTGGCTCGCCAGCCGTCTCGGCGCGGCCCCGACGGCCGAGTCGCTGGACCCGGTCGAGCATGCCTTCACCCATTTCCGGCTGCGCATCCACCCGCGAAGGGTATGGGTCGAGGGTGCGGAGGTGCTCGCGGACGGCGCCGGCTACGACTGGTACACCCCCGCCGGCGGTCCCGGCGGGCTGCCCGCGCCGATCCGGCGCATCGCCGAGCGTGCCGTGGCGGGCTAGTGGGCCATGCGGGAGATTCGTACAGGCTCTGAGCGGGTGTGGCGGTCCAGCACAAGGCGCACCGACGACGCAGGGTTGAACGCCCTGGGGAGGAGGTGCAACGCCGTGATGGGCCGCCACACCCGCTCCCTTCGGGCGGCCCGGTGCGCGCCCGCCGCGGCGTTGCTCGTCGCTCGTGTAGACCGGGCTACACCACACTCCTCGCGCCTTGCGGCAAACGCGCACAGGGCCGCAGAGCGTGAACGAATCTCCCGCATGGCCCACTAGCTTGACGCTGGGGATGGCGCCCGGTGTAATACGCGCCCCGGCCGCCGTCGCGCGGCCGGTTCCCGTCCCGGGGCCAGGTAGCTCAGTAGGTAGAGCATGCGACTGAAAATCGCAGTGTCGGCGGTTCGATTCCGTCCCTGGCCACCAATCCTTGGTGCCGCCCGCGCTCACTCCGCCGACGTGTGAAGGACGGCATGGCCGGGCGCCCGGCCGCCGGAATCAAGCCCCTGGTGAGCGCGCTCGCGCAGTCGCGGGAACGGTCGCCCGGCGAGGGACTGCGCAACCTGAAGCAGTTCCGGGATCATCCCGCGCCGCCTGCGAACTTGCCTCGGGCCCGGCTGCCGCGCTTTGATGTCGTCTTCTACCGGTGAGGTCCTGGAGAGCGCCGATGGATGCCGGCCGCGAGACGCGAGGGACGCGCGAGATCGAGCATCTCGAGATCCCGCTGGCCGACGGCTGTCGGCTGGCCGCGCGCCTGTGGCTGCCGGGGGACGCGGAGCAGCATCCCTGTCCCGCCATCCTCGAGTACATCCCCTACCGCAAGAACGACGAGACGCTGCCGCGCGACGCGACCCTGCACCCGCAGGTGGCCGCCCACGGCTATGCCTGCGTGCGCGTCGACCTGCGGGGCAGCGGCGAGTCCGACGGGGTGTTGCCCGACGAGTACCTGCAGCAGGAACTCGACGACGGGGTCGAGGTGATCGAGTGGCTGGCCGCGCAGCCCTGGTGCGACGGCAACGTCGGCATGATCGGCATCTCCTGGGGCGGCTTCAACGCGCTGCAGATCGCGGCCCTGCAGCCGCCGGCGCTGAAGGCGATCATCACCTGCTGCTCCACCGACGATCGCTACGCCGACGACGTCCACTACATGGGCGGTTGCCTGCTCGGCGACAACCTGTCCTGGGCGGCGCAGATGTTCGCCCGCACGTCGTACCCGCCGGACCCGCGCCACGTCGGCGACCGCTGGCGCGAGCTGTGGCTGCAGCGGCTGCAGCACACGGGCCACTGGCTCGAGGCGTGGCTGGAACACCAGCATCGCGACGACTACTGGCGCCACGGTTCGGTGTGCGAGGACCTGGGCCGCATCCGCTGCCCCGTGTTCGCGGTGAGCGGCTGGGCGGACGGCTACTGCAACTCGGTGTTCCGCCTGCTTGCGGGCCTGGACGTCCCGCGCAAGGGCCTGGTCGGGCCCTGGGCCCACCAGTATCCCCACATGGGCAAACCCGGGCCGGCGATCGATTTCGTCGACGAATGCCTGCGCTGGTGGGACCACTGGCTCAAGGGCGAGGACCGCGGCTGCATGGACGAGCCGATGTGGCGGGCCTGGCTGCAGGACAGCGTACCGCCGGCCGGTCTTTACCAGACCCGGCCGGGGCGCTGGGCGGCCGGCGATGCCTGGCCGCCGCCCGACACCGAGCAGCGGCGGTTCCATCCCGGCGCCGACGGCGGCCTGCACGAGGCCAGGGCGCCAGCCGCCGACGGCGCGCTGCCGCTCTGTTCGCCGCTGACGACCGGCCTCGCCGCCGGCAAGTGGTGTTCCTACGCCGTGCCGGGGGACCTGCCGGTCGACCAGCGCGGCGATGATGCCGGTAGCCTGGCCTTCGACACCGCGCCGCTGGAACGGCCGCTGGAGTTCCTCGGGGAGGCGGTCGTCGAGCTCGAGCTCGAGTGCGACCGGCCGTTGGCGCAGCTCGCCGTGCGCCTGAACGATGTTGCCCCGGACGGGGCCTCGACCCGGGTGACCTACGGGCTGCTCAACCTGGCCCATCGCGACGGGCATGCGGAGCCGGAACCGCTGGTGCCGGGCGAACGCTATCGCGTGCGCGTGCCAATGAAGCACGTGGGCCAGCGCCTGGCCGCCGGCCACCGCCTGCGGCTGGCGCTGTCGACCTGCTACTGGCCGCTGGCGTGGCCGTCGCCGGAGCCGGCCACGGTCACCGTGCACACGGCCGGCAGCCACCTCGAGCTGCCGGTTCTGACGGATGTCGGCGGTGCGGGGGCCGACGGCGGGCCGGAGCCGATCCCGCCCGTGCCGCCGGCCCGCATGACGCAGCTCGAGGTGCCGGACAACGGCTGGTCGCTGCGTCACGACCTCGGGCGCGGCGAACACCAGCTCGAGGTCCGTGACGGCAAGGGCCGGTTCCGGATCGACGAGGCCGGGCTCACGGTGACTCGCACGGGCTGGGAGCGTTATCGTGTCGTCGACGGTGACTGGCAGTCCCCGTGCGGCGAGACCCGCTGGCGGGTCAGCCTCGCGCGCGGCGAGTGGGAGGTGACCACCATTACCGAGACACTGCTCACGGCCGATCCCGAGGCATTCCACCTGACCGCGTCGCTGCGGGCCTTCGAGAACGGTGAACTGGTGCACCAGCGGGACTGGCAGCGGACGATCCCGCGGGCGCTGGTCTGAGCGTTCGCGGTACACCGTCGTGACGGGCGGTTTCGCTCGATGGCGCAGTTCGCGCTTCGCCGCGCGCATGGTGCGAAGTTGCCCCCGCGCCCGATCACTTCTTTACTTGGGGCAGGTTTCAGCAACCAGCTCGCGCCGCGGCGACCCGCGCGTCGCGCGGCCCAGGGAGGATGGACGATGACCGACCAGCACGACCGCAAGCCGTTGATCCAGAACGCCATATCGCTGCCCCGCCGCCGGTTCCTGCAGGGCACCGCCATGGCCGGCGCCTTCGCCGCGACCATGCCCATTTCCAGCCGCATCTGGGCCCAACAGGGCAAGGTGCTGCGCGCCCGCGCCTATGCCGACCTCGACAAGCTCGACCCGGGCTTCTACCAGAACGCCTACAACGTCGACGTGATGAACTGCATCTATTCCAAGCTCGTGCGCTACAAGCCCGGGCGCGAGTGGGGCTACGAGTTGCAGGCGGCCGAGTCGATCGAGCAGGTCGATCCCACGCATATCCGCTTCCGCCTGCGCAAGGGCATGATGTTCACCGGTGGCTACGGCGAGATGACCGCCGAGGACGTGAAGTTCTCGTTCGAGCGCGTGATCGAGCACGACTCGCCGATCAAGGGCGACTGGGGTCCGCTCGACCGGGTGGACGTCGAGGACCGCTACAGCGGCGTGATCGTGCTCAAGAGCGCGTTCCAGCCGCTGTGGAACATCACGCTGCCCTACGGTGCCGGCCACATCGTGTCGAAGAAGGCGGTCATGGAGGCCACCGGGAACGGCGGCGACTTCGGCATGGATCCGCCCTGCTTTTCGGGCCCGTACGTGCTGAAGGAGTGGAAGCCCGACCAATACGCGCACCTGGTGCGCAATCCCGACTACAAGGGACCCGACACGGTCGGCTTCGAGGAGATTCGCATCCTGCCGATGGACGACGAGAAGACGGCGCAGATCGCCTACGAGTCGGGCGACATCGACTACACCGGCATCAGCCTGTCGAGCCTCGACCGCTACAAGGAGGACACGCCGGCCGATACCAGCATCGAGGAGTACCCGTCGCTGTACTACGTGTGGATCGGCATGAACGTCGATCACCCGAAGCTGCAGGACATCAACGTCCGCAAGGCGGTGCAGTATGCGATCAACGTGCCGCAGATCCTCGACACCGTGTACTTCGGCGAGGCCGAGGTGGCGACGGGCAACATCGCGCCCGGACTGGTCGGTCACCGCGACCGGTCACTGGTGCCGCCGGAAGGCGATCTCGACAAGGCGCGCGAGTACCTGCAGAAGGCGGGCGCCGAGGGCATCGAGCTCGAGATCGACACCCTCAACGCCTCGAAGTGGAAGTCGATCGCCGAGATCGTCCAGGCACAGCTCGGCCAGATCGGCATCCGGCTGCAGATCAACGTGCAGGACTCGGGTGCGTTCTGGACGCTGGGCATGGAGGAGGAAGGCGATCGCTGGAAGAAGGTGCAGCTGATCGTCAACCGCTTCTCCATGGCCCCGGACCCGTACTACGCCACCCAGTGGTTCACCTGCGACCAGGTCGGCGTCTGGAACTGGGAGCGTTTCTGCAGCGAGCGCTACGACGAGCTCAACGAGAAGGCCGTGTCGGAAAGCGACCCGGAGAAGCGCGACGCCATGTATCGCGAGATGCAGGACCTGATGGAGGAGTCCGGCGCCTACCGCTTCCTGACCCACGAGGGCAGCCCGGTCATGTACCGCAAGAGCCTGGTCAGGCCCGCGCAGCGACCGGACGGGCGGCCGCTGTACCGGTACTTCCGCAAGGCGTGAAGTCGGCTGCCGGTGGCCAGGGACGGCCCGGCCCGATATCCGGGGCGCGCTGAACCATGTGGTTCTATCTCGGACGCCGCATCCTGCTCGCGCTGGTAACGCTGGCGCTGGCGGTCTCGCTACTGCACGTCATGGTGCGGGCGGTCCCCGGCGATCCCGCGGCAATCATCCTCGGGCCGCGCTCCACGGCCGAGCAGCGCGAGCAGCTGCGCGAGCGCATGGGCCTCGACCAGCCCATGTATGTCCAGCTCGGGATCTATTTCCAGGATCTCGCGCAGGGCGAGATGGGCGTTGACGTGGTCACGGGCCGGCCGGTCTCGCGCATCGTGTTCGAGCAGCTGCCCTATACCCTGGTGCTGATCTTCAGCTCGATCATCTGGGCGGCGGCAATCGGCATACCACTCGGCTGTTACTCGGCAGTCCGACGAAACACGCTCGCCGATCGGATCACCGGCATCCTTTCGGTATCGGTAATCGCGGTGCCCGCGTTCGTCATGGCGCTGTACGCGTTGCTGGTGTTCGCGGTCGAGCTCAACTGGCTGCCTGCGACCGGCGCCGGCGAGGGCTACTTCAACAGCCACCTGGTACTGCCGGCGTTCGCGGTCGGCGTGTCCTGGGTCGGCTACATCGCGCGCGTCGTGCGCGCCTCGATGCTCGAGGTCCTCGGCGAGACCCACGTGCGCATGAACCGCGCCTTCGGCCTGCCCGAGCGCCGGATCGTGTTCCGCTACGCGCTGCCGCTCGCGATCCTGCCGACGGTTACGCTGATCGGTGTCGGCATGGCCTACCTCCTTTCCGCAGCCGTGTTCGCCGAGATCGTGTTCGCCCGCCCCGGCATCGGCGCGCTGATCGTGGACGCGGTCGACTCGCGCAACTACCCCATCGTGATGGGTTGCGTGGTCGTGACCACCGGTCTGTTCGTGATCGCGACGGCGCTGGCCGACATCATCAACGCCCTGCTCGATCCCAGGGCGCGGGAGAGCCTGTAGCCATGGCAGAGACCGACGCCAGCGAGGTCGAGACGACGCTGTCGCAGGAGCCCGGCGCGCTGTTGCAATACTGGCGGCAGCTGCGCAAGGACCCGCTAGGGCTGACCGGACTCGCGCTGGTGCTGATCATGGTCGGCTCGGCGCTGTTCGCGCCGTGGATCGTGCCCTACGACCCCAACCAGATCCTGGTCGGACCCAAGCTGGAGGGACCGAGCTGGGCGCACTGGATGGGCACCGACCAGCTCGGTCGCGACCTGTTCTCGCGCGTGATCATGGGCGGACGCATCGCGCTGCAGGTGGCGCTGGCATCGCTGCTGGCCGCGCTCACCGCCGGCCTGCTGCTGGGCCTGATCGCCGGGTTCGGGCCGCGCTGGCTCGACAACGGGCTGCTGCTGCTGTTCGACGCCGTGCGCTCGTTCCCGGTGATCATCTTCGCGCTGGCGCTGGTCACGCTGCTCGGTCCCAGCCTCTACACGGTGATCTTCGTGGTGGCGATCACGGCCGTTCCCATCTACGCCCGCATCGTGCGCACGCAGACGCTGGCGATCCGCAGCAACGAGTACATCATGGCCGAGCGCTCGATGGGTGCCGGAACCGGCCGCATCCTCGGCATGCACATCCTGCCGAACGTGATCGGTCCATTGCTGATCCTGGCGAGCATGGATGTACCGCTGGTGATCACGCTGGAGGCGGGCCTGAGCTTCCTCGGCATGGGCGTGAGGCCGCCGACGCCGTCCTGGGGCACGATCCTCAACGACGGTTACAGCTACATCCGCAACTCGGCCTGGCCGGTCGTGTTCGGCGGCATACCCATCATCGCGACCACGCTCGGCTTCACGTTCCTCGGCGAGGCACTGCGCGACATCTTCGATCCCAAGCTGCGGCGCGATCTATGAGTGCAGACGACGGCAACGTGCTCGAGGTCCGCGACCTCTCGCTCGACTTCGGCAGTGCACGCGGGCGCGTGCATGCGCTGCGCCATGTCAATCTCACCGTGCCGCGGGGCCGCATCGTCGGGCTGGTGGGCGAGAGCGGCAGCGGCAAGTCGACGCTGGCGGTCGCCACCATCGGCCTGCTCGCGGGCAACGCCGAGGTCGTCGGCGGCGAGATCCTGTTCGAGGGTCGGGACGTCCTGAAGATGAGCGAGCGAGAGCTGCGGGCGATCCGCGGTCGGCGCGCGTCGATGATCTTCCAGGACCCGATGACCGCGCTGAACCCGGTGCGCTCGATCGCCACCCAGATGACCGACATCCAGTACCGTGATGGCATCAGCGATCGCGAGAAGCGCAGGCGCGCGGTGGAGATGCTCTCGCGGGTCGGAATACCCGACCCGGAGAACCGGATCGAGGCGTTCCCGCACCAGTTCTCCGGCGGCATGCGCCAGCGCATCTGCATCGCCATGGCGCTGCTCGCCGAGCCGGCGCTGCTGCTGGCCGACGAGCCCACGACGGCACTCGACGCCACGCTCGAGGTGCAGATCATCGGGCTGCTGCGGCGACTGCAGGAAGAGATCGGCTGCTCCATCCTGTTCGTGTCGCACCATCTCGGCACCGTGGCCGAACTCTGCGACGACGTGGTCGTCATGTACGCGGGGGAGGTGATCGAGCGCGGCAGTGTCGGTGATGTGTTCCACAATCCCGCGCATCCCTATACGCACGCGCTGATCGAGTGCGATCCGGGGCGCATCAAGGAGAAGACGCGGCAGCTGCCGACCATTCCCGGCGAAGTGCCCGACTCGATCCACGTGCCAGCGGGTTGTGTGTTCCGCGACCGCTGCCCGCGGGCATTCGAGCGCTGCGCGCGCGAATGGCCCCCCGAGTACGTCGCCAACGAGGACCGCCAGCACTACGCCAGCTGTCACCTGCTCGACCGTGACGGGGAGGCCGGCCAGTGAGCACGCTGCTCGAGGTGCGCGACCTGCGCGTCCGATTCCGCAGCATGGGTCCGCTGCGGGCGCTGATGCGGCGCGTGGAGGATCCGTTCATCGACGCCGTCTGTGGCGTCTCTTTCGACATCCGCGAGGGCGAGACGCTGGGGCTGGTGGGAGAGAGCGGCTCGGGCAAGTCGACCATCGCGCGCGCGATCAACGGCCTGCTGCCGATTCACTCGGGCTCGGTGCGCTTCCGCGGGGACGAGATGGCGGGCCTGAGCCGCGCGCAGTACGCCCGGTTCCGCCGCGAGATGGCGCTGATGTTCCAGGACCCGGCCGGCTCGCTGTCGCCGCGCATGACCGTGCGCTCGCTCATCGTCGAGCCGTTCAAGATCCACGGCTATCGCGACCGGAACCTCGACGCCGAGGCCAGCCGGTTGCTGAAGCTGGTCGGTCTCGGCGACGACTTCGCCGGGCGCTTCCCGCATCAGCTCTCGGGCGGACAGGCGCGCCGGGTCGGACTGGCGCGGGCGCTCGCGCTCGACCCGAAGCTGATCCTCGCCGACGAGCCGACCGCCGGTCTCGATGTGTCGGTGCAGGGCGAGGCGCTCAATCTGCTCGCGCGCATCCAGGACGAGCTCGGCGTGGCCATCCTGATCATCACGCACAACCTCAACGTCGTGCGCCACATCACCGACCGAATGGCGATCATGTACCTCGGCCGTTTCGTCGAGCAGGGCAGGACCGACGACATCTTCCGCTGGCCCCACCATCCGTACACCGAGGCGCTGCTTTCCGCGTCGCCGGAGCCGGACCCGGATGCGGCGCGCGAGCGCATCGAGATCAAGGGCGAGGTGCCGAGCCTGATGAACCGGCCGCGCGCGTGCGAGTTTCACACCCGCTGCCCGTACGTGCAGGAGAAGTGCCGCAACGTCGCCCCGCAGTGGTCGCAGGTTGGCGAGGGCCACGGGTACACCTGCCACTTCCCGCTCAACCTCGCGCGCGCGGACGGAGACGCCGGCGGCCGCTGACGCCCGGGAACGACGCCGGGCCACTGGGCCGGATCGCTAGGTGCCGGGAGAGATCCGGTCGGCCAGCTCGCGCAGCAGCGCCCGCGACGGGTAGTCGGTGATGGTCAGCCCGCCGTCGACGACCAGGGTCTGCCCGGTCATGAACGAGGACTGGTCGGAGCACAGGAACAGCGCGACCGAGGCGATCTCGTCCGGGCTGCCAACCCGGCCCAGCAGCGACGGCGGCGCCTCCCACTCGCCGCCCCCGCTCGCCGGCGCCTCGGCGTCCAGCTCGGTGGCGATCCAGCCGGGACTGATGCCGTTGACGCGCACGCCGCGCTCTGCGCCCGCGGCCGCGAACGCGCGCGTCAGCGCCTCCACGCCCGCCTTGGCGACGCCGTACAGCCCCCAGTTGCCATGCCCGGCCGCGGTCGAGGAGATGTTGACGATCGCGCCGCCGTTGCGCGCCAGCAGCGGCAAGGCGTGGGCGCTCACCAGGTACGGCGCATCGAGGTTCGGTCCGCGCAGCTTGTCCCAGCGCTGGCCCGGCGTGTCGCCGGACTCGACCGGGCTGCGCCGGGTGCCGACACCGGCGTTGTTGATCACGGCGTCGAGTCGGCCGCAGCGCGAATCGATCGCCTCGATCAACCCGCTCACGGCCCGCTCGTCGGCGAGGTCGGCCTGCAGGAAGCAGGAGCCGTCGCTGATGGCACGCAACTCCGCCTCCGCCCGCTCGCCGGTCTCGCGCGTGCGCCCGACGATCATGACCCGCGCACCCTCGCGCGCGAAGCGCAGGGCAATGCCGCGGCCGATGCCCGTGGCACCGCCAGTGACGAGGACCACTCTTTCGTTCATTCGAGCCTCCGAAGCGGGGCCCGGACACCACGGCCAAGTCGGCCACGGCGATGCCCAGGCCCCGGCGGTCTAGATCTCCTCGGCCTCGAGTACCCAGGCGCCGTCGCCGACGCGGTTCACGATCAACTCGCGGATGCCGGAATCGACCGCCGGATCGCCGTCCGGGTACAGGCCGCAGCTGCGCAGCGCCTCTCGCACGTGGATCGTGCGGCCGAGGTATTCCAGCAGTACCAGCGACGCGCCCGGCTTGCGCCCCCGGAACGTGGGCGCCCCGGTCTGGATCCCGCGCAGGTGCGTGATGCGGGTGTGATAGCTCGGGTACAGCGTGGCCTGCGTGATCGCCCCCTTGAGCATCGACTCGTACTCGACGATGAAGATCCGCTCGCCCAGGAACACCGCCGTGCCGACGTATTTCGTGGTGGTCGCCGAGAATCCCGGTCCGTCGGAGCGCCAGATCTCGATGTTCTTCCAGTAGTAGCGGCCGTCCTTCTCGTACAGGGTGGCGAGCGACTTGACGATGTAGCCGGGGTGGCCGAACGAGTAGAAGTACCGGAAGTAGTAGCCCACGTAGCGATCCAGGCTCTGCGATTCGCGATAGATGGCATCGATGTGGGCGAGCGGCCCGGCCAGCGCCTCGCCCGGGGTCGGGCGCCTGCGCAGGGACACGATCTCGGTGAACCGGCCGTGCTCCAGCAGCATCTCGGCCTCGGTGACGCCGAAGAAGTCGCAGATGCGGCGCATGTTGTGGCGCGAGGGCCGGACGGCGCCGCCGAGGTACTTGTTGAACTGCTGCCGGTTGATCTGCAGCCGCCGGCAGACGTCGGCGATCGACGGATAGTAGCTGCAGAGGAAGCCGAGGTTGCGGGCGAGCGCGTCGTTGTCGGACATGGTTCCTGGCGGACTGCTGCGTGGCATCGATGACCGACCCCGGTGGCACCTGCGAGATGCTGCGGCGGGACGGCGCAACTACGCTATCACGGTCATTCCGGCGGCTGTAGCGGCGGCGGGCACGCCGCCGGGTGCCATCGCCGCTGTCGGCGGCTGACGCCGCGGCGGTGGTGTGCGGACACGACGGCCCGCTAGGCGAATTCCCGTTCGTGCCAGCTGCGGTAGTCGTGCTCGGTCATCGGCTTCGCGAAATGGAACCCCTGGATCACGTCGCAGCCGAGCCAGCGCAGGGCCTCGTACTGGGCGCGATCCTCGACCCCTTCGGCCACCACCTCGAGCCCGAGCGTGTGGCCGATCTGGATCATGCTCGCCATCAGGTCGAGCGCGCGCTGGTCGTGCTCCAGATCGCGCACGAAGGCGCGGTCGATCTTCAGGCCGGTGATCGGCAGCACCCGCAGGTACTCGAACGAGGAATAACCGGTGCCGAAGTCGTCGATGCTCACGCGACAGCCGGCCTCGCGCAGGCGCTCGATCGCGGCCCGCGCGGCGCCCGGATCGCGCACGATGGCGCCCTCGGTGATCTCGACCTCGAGCCGGTCGTTACCGAGGCCGCCCTCGGCCAGTTGCGCGCCGAGCGCCGCCACCAGCTCGCGATCGAGCAGATTGCGGGCGGTGAAGTTGACGCTGACCGTGCGGGCGTCGTTGCGGTGCGCGAACGCGCTGGCCTCGGCGACCACGAACCGCGTGAGCGGGTCGATCAGCGCCGAACGCTCGACGCCGGGCATGAACCGCCCCGGCGGGATCAGCGCGCCACTGCGGTCGCGCCAGCGGATCAGCGCCTCGCAGCCGACGGCAGCGCCGTTGCGGGCGCCGATCTTGGGCTGGTAGTGGAGCTCGAACTCACCGGCGGCGAGCCCGCGGCGCACGCGACCGAGCAGCTCGACGGTACGCGCGCTCTCGCGCTCGTGTTCCGGGGCGTAATGCACGTGCGCCCGGTGGTGCTCGCCCGCCGCCACCAGCGCGACCCGGGTCTGACGGATCAGCTCGCGCGGCTCCCACTCGGCCGCGCCGCTGCCGGCGCTGCCGAACATCAGCTCGACGTGCACCGGGATGCTCCGCACCTCGACCGGCTCCTCCACGCTGCGCATCGCCAGCTCGATGAGCTCGTCGGCGGGGCGGTCCGGGCGGGGCTTGAGCAGCACCAGTTCGGAGGCGCTGAAGCGGTAGACCCGGGCCGGTTCGCCGACGGCCGCGCGCAGGCGCCGCTCGAGCTCGCGCACGAGCTCATCGGCCGCGGCGACGCCGGCCGCTTCGACGATGCCGGCGAGATCCCGCACCCGCGCCAGGATCAGCAGCGGGCTGTGCGCGGGATCCTCGGCATGCAGCTCGCGCAGCGCCTCGGCCAGCGCCACCTTGTTCGGCAGCCCGCTGTCGCTGTCGATCCGGGCGTCGCGCTCGCGGTGCACGCCCTCGCGATGGATCGCGAGGAACAGCAGCCCCGTGAAGCCGCCGAGTCCCGTGTAGAAGGCGATCCGGACGATCCAGTTGAGGGTCTCCTGCGCAATCCCGGCGTGACTGTCCAGCGGCATGAAGGGGCCGAGCAGCAGGCCGCCGACCAGCCCGCCCAGGATGCCGCCGACGACGCGGAAGCGCGCCGCCGCGAGCAGCACGGGGACCAGCATCAGGTAGGGCCAGGCCAGCTTGGTGCCGCCGGTCGCATACACGAGCACGGTGGCGCCGGCGAACAGGGCGGCAATCAGCCCGACGGTCACCAGGTCCAGTACCCGGCGCCGCAGCCGGAGGCGGGGGAACCAGCGTCGGAGGCCGTGCTCCAGGGGCATGGGTGACTTCCATGTACATGTGAAGACCCATCCTAACCCGGCCGGCGACGCCGGAACATGCATGGTTCACGATTTCAGTCGATAGCCCGTGCGGAAGATCCACATGACCGCGGTCATGCACAGCGCGAGGAACGCCAGGATCGTGACCAGGCTGATGCCGACGCTGACGTCGCCGAGGCCATAGAAGCTCCAGCGGAAGCCGCTGACCAGGTACACCACCGGATTGAACAGGGTCACGGTCTGCCAGAACGGCGGCAGCATGTCGATCGAGTAGAAGGTCCCGCCGAGGAAGGTCAGCGGCGTCAGCACGAGTAACGGGATGAACTGCAACTGCTCGAAGCCGTCGGCCCAGATGCCGACGATGAAGCCGAGCAGGCTGAAGGTGATCGAGGTCAGTGCCAGGAACAGCAGCATCCAGAATGGATGGGCGATCGAGATGTCGACGAACAGGTTGGCCGTGCCGAGGATGATCAGGCCCAGGATGGCGGACTTGGTGGCGGCGGCGCCGACATAGCCGAGCACGATCTCGAACGGCGATACTGGCGCGGACAGGATCTCGTAGATGGTGCCGGTGAAGCGCGGAAAGTAGATGCCGAACGAGGCGTTCAGCACGCTCTGGGTCAGCAGCATCAGCATGATCAGGCCGGGCACGATGAAGGAACCGTAGCTGATGCCGTCGATGTCGGTGATGCGCGAGCCGATTGCGGCACCGAAGACGACGAAATACAGCGAGGTGAAGATCACCGGCGAGACGATGCTCTGCAGCAGCGTGCGTGCGGTGCGCGCCATCTCGAAGCGATAGATCGCACAGGCGCCGCGCAGGTTCATCGCCCCTCCCGTACCAGGTTGATGAAGATCTCCTCGAGCGAGCTCTGCTGGGTGTGCAGGTCGGTGAACTGGACCCCTGCGGCCCGCAGCTCGTTCAGCAGGTTGGTGATGCCGGTGCGTTCGCCCTGACTGTCGTAGTGGTAGATGATCCCGAGCCCATCGGGCGTCAGCTCGATGTCGTCGCGCTGCAGTCCCGCGGGCAGATGCTCGATCGGCTCGTGCAGATCCAGCCTCAGCTTCTTGCGTCCGAGCCGCTGCATCAGCGCAGTCTTCTCGTCCACCAGCACCAGCCGGCCGCCATTGATCACGCCCACGCGGTCGGCCATCAGTTCCGCTTCCTCGATGTAGTGCGTGGTCAGGATGATGGTGACACCGCTGCCGCGCAGTTCGCGCACCACGTCCCACATCTCCCGGCGCAGCTCGACGTCGACCCCGGCGGTGGGCTCGTCGAGGAACAGTACCCGCGGCTCGTGCGACAGCGCCTTGGCGATCAGCACCCGGCGCTTCATGCCGCCCGAGAGATCCATGATGCGGCTGTTGCGCTTCTCCCACAGGGTGAGCTTGCGCAGCACGTCCTCGATGTGTGCCGGGTCCGGTGGCCTGCCGAACAGGCCGCGGCTGAAGCTGACCGTGGCCCACACGGTCTCGAACGAATCGGTGGTCAGCTCCTGTGGTACCAGCCCGACCAGCGAGCGTGCCGCGCGGAAGTTGGTGATGATGTCGTGACCGTCGATCTCGACCGCGCCGGCGGTGGCGGTCACGATGCCGCAGACGATGCTGATCAGCGTGGTCTTGCCGGCGCCGTTCGGCCCCAGCAGGGCGAAGATCTCGCCGCGACGGATCTCGAGATCGATGTCCCGCAGCGCGCGCAGACCGGAGCCGTAGGTCTTCTGCAGACCGCGGATCGAGACGACGGTGTCGGCCCTGTGGCTGTCGGTCATCGGCTCGGCCGCGGAACGCTGCATGGGGAACGGTTTCGCCGGATCGCGCGGGCGGGATTCATCCCACCAGCTGATTCAGCTCGAAGATCGGCAGCAGCAGGGCCAGCGCGATGAACAGCACGATCCCGCCCATCACCAGCATCAGGGCCGGCTCGAACGCGGTGACGAAGATCGACACCGTCATGTTCGTCTCCCGCTCCTGGAAATCGGCCGCGCGGTGCAGCATGTGGTCGAGCTCGCCCGAGGCCTCGCCGATGGCGATCAGTTGCAGCAGCATCGGCGGAAACCAGCCGCTGGCCTGCAGCGCCCGCTGCAGCGACTCGCCCTCGCGCACCTGCATCGCCGCCCTGCGCACGGCCGCCCGCAGCGGGCGGCGCGCGATCACCTGGCTCGCGGTCCCGAGCGCCTCCAGCACCGGCGTCCCGCTGGCGGCGAGGATCGACAGCGTCCGCGCGAAGCGGCCGGTGTCGATCGCCACCAGCAGCGGGCCGACGAACGGCAGGTGCAACAGCAGCAGGTCGACCCGGTAGCGGAAGCCCTCGTTGCGCAGCGCCACGGCGAAGGCGATGGCGGCGACGGCGACCAGCCCGGCGAGCGGCAGCCCCCAGTCGCGCACGAAGGCGCTGATGGCCAGCAGGGCGACGGTCAGGATGGGCAGGTCCTGTGCCAGCGAGTCGAACACCGTGATCACCTCGGGCACGACATAGGCCAGCAGCAGGGCCACGATGCCGAACGCCACTGCCGTCAGGATCAGCGGATAGATCAGGGCGCCGGCGACGCTGCTGCGGGTCTCCAGCGAGCGCTCGATGTGGTCGGCGAGCCGTTCCAGCACGCCGCCGAGCCGGCCGGCCTCCTCGCCGGCGCGCACGGTGGCCACGTACATCTCGGAGAAGCTGCGCGGAAACCCGGCCAGGGCATTGGCCAGGCTCTGGCCCTCGACCACGCGCGCGCGCAGCGCCAGCAGCAGCTTCTGCTGCCGGCGCCGATCGGCGTAGCGGGCGATGGTCTGCAGCGCCTCCTCGACCGGCGACCCGGCCTCGATCAGGGTCGCCAGCTGGCGCGTGATCACGGCCAGGTCGCGCGCCGACAGCCGGCCACCGAGGCCCGTGAGGCCGAGCAGGCCGCGCCCGCGCCCGGACCGCTCGGCCTGCGTGGTCTCGCTCACCGACAATGGCGTCCAGCCCTGGTCGCGCAGCTGCTGGCGCACCTGGCGCGCGGTGTCGCCCTCCATGACGCCACGGCTCTCGCGCCCGGTGCTGTCGATGGCGCTGTATTCGAAGGCGCTCACTCGATGACCGTCGCCGCCTCGTCGTCACCCCCGGGGGTGACCCGCAGCACCTCTTCGATCGAGGTCTCGCCGGCGAGAATCCGCCGCAGGCCGTCGGCGCGGATGCCGGGCCCGTGGCGCCGGGCATGGCGCTCCAGCTCGAACTCGCCGGCCCCGTCGTGCACCAGGCTGCGCAGGGTGCGGTCGAGCGCGACCAGCTCGTAGATGCCCGAGCGGCCGACGAAACCGGTCCGGTTGCAGTGCTCGCAGCCGGGCCCCGCGGCGTACACCCGCGGGGCGTCGTCGGCGTCCAGTTCGAACAGGGCGCACTCGGCGGCGGTCATGCTGTGCTCGACGCGGCAGTGCGTGCACAGCAGCCGCACCAGCCGCTGCGCCAGGATGCCGACCACGCTCGAGGACAGCAGGAACGGCTCGACGCCCATGTCGCGCAGCCGGGTGATGGCGCCGATCGCGGTGTTGGTGTGCAGCGTCGACAGCACCAGGTGCCCAGTCAGGCTGGCCTGGACCGCGATCTGCGCGGTCTCGAGGTCGCGGATCTCGCCGACCATGACCACGTCCGGGTCCTGGCGCAGGATCGCCCGCAGGCCACGGGCAAAGGTCAGCTCGACCCTGGTGTTGACCTGGGTCTGGCCGATGCCGTCGAGGTAGTACTCGATCGGGTCCTCCACCGTGAGAATGCTGCGGCTGGCGTCGTTGAGCCGGGTCAGCGCCGCGTACAGGGTGGTCGTCTTGCCCGAGCCGGTCGGCCCGGTGACCAGCAGGATGCCGTGGGGGCGGTGGATCAGCTCGCCCATCAGCGCGACGTCGCGCGCCGACATGCCGAGATGCTCGAGGTCGAGCCGCCCGGCCTGCTTGTCGAGCAGGCGCAGCACTACGCGCTCGCCGTGGCCCGAGGGCAGGGTCGATACGCGCACGTCGACCGGCCGCCCGGCGATCCGCAGCGAGATGCGCCCGTCCTGCGGCAGTCGCTTCTCGGAGATGTCGAGCCGCGCCATGACCTTGATGCGGGAGATGATCAGCGGCGCGATCGAGCGCGGCGGCTCGACCGTCTCCTGCATCACGCCGTCGATGCGCATGCGCACGGCCAGCCGCTGCTCGAACGGCTCGATGTGCACGTCGGAGGCGTTGTGGCGCACGGCCTCGGTGAGAATGGCGTTGATCAGCCGGATGATCGGCGCGTCGTCCTCCGACTCCATCAGGTCCTCGGGTTCGGGCAGCGCCTCGGCCGCGCGCGCCAGGTCGGAATCGCCGCCCAGTTCGTCCACCGCGTCCAGGGCCCCGCCCGAGCCGCGCTCGTACTGGCGGGTCAGGCGCCGGCCGAATTCCTCGGCCGAGACGGTCTCGACCGCCGCCGGTGCGCCGCAGGCACGTTGCAGTTCCAGCAGCGCGCCCGGCGGGGCGTCGGCACGCAGCACCGCGACCGGACTGCCGTCGCGCCCGGTCTCCAGCAGCACGCCGTTGCGGCGGGCGAAGGCGTAGGACAGGCGCGGCGAGGGCGCCGCGTCAGCGACTGCCGCCGGCTCGCTCGGGTTCATCGCTGTTCTCGGCCGGCCCCCGGGTCGCGCCGTCATAGCGCAGTTCCAGTTCCGGCAGGATCGGGATGTCGTCGATCATCAGCTCGGCGCCCTGCTCCCGGCGTTGCAACTGCTGCTGTCGCAGGTAGCTGTACTTCTCGCCGGTATAGAAGTCGGCCAGTGCCGGGTCGCGCAGGATGGTCGGGTGCAGGAACACCATCAGGTTCTGCTTGACCTGGGTGCTCGACTTGTAGCGGAACAGGGCCCCCAGCAACGGGATGTCGCCGAGCAGCGGCACCTTCTCGTCGCGTGTGCGCACGGTGTCGTCGATCAGCCCGCCCAGCACCAGCGTCTGGCCGTCCTCGACCAGCACCGTGGTCTTCAGCGAGCGCTTGTTGGTGACGATGTCCGAGGCCGACTGCGCGGTCGAGGCGAGGCTGGAGACCTCCTGCTCGATCTCCATCTTCAGCATGCTGCCCTCGTTGATCTGCGGCTTCACCTTGAGTGTCAGGCCGACGTCGCGCCGCTCGATGGTCTGGAACGGGTTGACCGCGCTGCCACCGGTGTCGGTGGACGAGAACTGGCCGGTCACGAAGGGCACGTTCTGGCCGACGACGATCTCGGCCTCCTCGTTGTCCAGCGTGACCAGGCTGGGCGTGGAGAGGATATTGTTGTTCGCATCGGACGAGAGCGCGCGGATCAGGACCGCGAAGTCCGTTCCCGAACCGTCCTCGTCGAGGCCGCCGATCGACAGGCCGCTGCCGATGCTCGTCGGATCGGCGGCGATGCCGACGATGTTGGAGCCGGGACCGCCGAAGCTCGTCAGCACCCCGGCGTTGCCGTCCGCGCTGTCGTCGACAGCGAACTGCACGCCCAGTTCACGCGCGTTGTCCTCGGACAGTTCGGCGATGATCGCCTCGACCAGCACCTGCGCCCGGCGGATGTCGAGCTGGCGCACGATCTGCTCGAGCTCGCCCAGCCGGTCGGGCGGGCCGGTGACGATCAGGGAGTTGGTGTTCGGATCCGCCTGGATCACGACCGAGCCCTTGGTGGGGGAGGTGTCCTGGCCTCCCCCCGTGGCGTCGCCCTGGGCGTCGCTGACGCCCTGCAGGATCTCGACCAGGTCGTCGGCATTGGCGTAGCGCAGGTAGATCACGCGCGTGTTGCCCTGTCGCTCGAGCGGCGTGTCGAGGTTCGCGATCAGCGTGCGCATGCGCAGCCGCGCCTCGCGGCTGCCCCGTATCAGCACCGAGTTGGTCCGCGTATCCGCCGCCAGCCGTGCACCGTCGCCACCGCCGGCCTGCTGCTGCGCCTGCGACGGCTCGAGGCTGCCGAGGATGCGCACGACCTCGGCGGCGGAGGCATGCTGCAGGCGCACGACCTCCACCTCGCTCTCGATCGGTCGGTCGACCCGGTCGATGATCCGCAGCAGACGGCTGATGTTGTCGGCGGCGTCGGTCACGATCAGGCGGTTGGTCGCCTGGATGGCGGCGAGGTGCCCCTCCCCGGGCAGCAGCGGGCGCAGGATCGGCACCAGTTGCGCGGCGTTCAGGTGCTCGATCGTCACCACCCGCGTCACCATCTGCGAGCCGCCGGTCTCCGGGCCGGTCGGAATCGCGTCCTGCTTGGCGACCGCCGTCGGCACGATCTTGGTTACGTCGCCGGCCGGCACGGCGGCGTAGCCGTGAACCGAGAGCACGGCGAGGAAGATCTCGTACAGCTCACGGTCGGTAATCGGACTGGAGGTGACGACGTCGACGCGGGCATTGACCCGCGGGTCGACGATGAAATTGCGGCCGGTGCGTCGCGACACCGTCTCGATCAGGGCCCGCAGGTCGGCGTCCTTGAGATTGAGCTGGAACGGCGACTCCTGCGCCCGCGCCGGCGGCGCGGGCACCAGCGACGCGGCGACGGCGAACAGCAGCGCCAGCCAGAGGCGTCGGACGAGGGGAGATCGGATGCCTGTCATGGTGTCTGCATGGCCCCGCCGTTCCGTGCCCGAGCACGGGATTGCCCGCACGCGCCGCACATCGCCGCGATTCTCGTGCCTGCGCCGTAGGGGGTCAAACCCGCCGGCGGGCCGTGATCCGGCCTCACCGCACCGGACCGACCGGGATGGTCATGCGGTGCTGTTCACCGTCACGCAACCAGGTCACCGAGATCGTTTGCGCGGTCTGTACCCGCTGCAGGGCCTGCTGGGCCTGTACCGGGTCGTTCAGTGCCACGCCGTTGACCCGGGTCACGACGTCGGTCGGTCGCAGCCCGAGCTCCGCCAGCAGCTCCGCATCCGCCGTCCGCGGCTGGATGCGGTAGCCGACCAGCTCGCCGTCACGCATGTAGGGCTGGAAACGCACCATCCGTGCCAGTTCCAGCGGGTTCTCGGTCAGCCGCTGGCGCAGCTCCCGGGCCCGCTGCGCGATTCGCTGGATGTCGCGGTCACCGCTTCCGCGCGCGGCGCCGGCGCGCTCGGTCGCCACGCCGTCCTCCGACAGGCGCAGGGTCTCGAGGGCCCCATTGCGCTCGAGCAGGACCCGGTCGGCGTAGATGCCGTCGATCCGCGCCGCGCCCGCGACCCGGTCGCCGACACCGTACACGGCCTGCTCCGCGTTGCCGGCGACGATGATCGCGATGCCGTCGCCACCACCGGCGGCGAACACCCCGGTGAGCTTGAGGTTGAGTCGGGTCTCGGG
Organism: Halofilum sp. (in: g-proteobacteria); assembly: GCA_033721835.1. Taxonomy (GTDB): domain Bacteria; phylum Pseudomonadota; class Gammaproteobacteria; order XJ16; family Halofilaceae; genus Halofilum. The sequence goes on from JAWWAE010000015.1 coordinate 20,644, forward strand.
GGCCTCGGTCGGGACCGGCCGCGATGCCGTGGTGTCTCCGGCGGGTGCCTGTCCGAACAGGTGCAGCGCGGCGACATCGGTGCGCTCGGGCTCCCCCGCTGCCGCCGGCCCGGCCGCCGGGATCGAGCGATCCGGCACGCTGGCCGGGCCGGGCAGCAGGCGCCAGGTCAGCGTCGCCGCGGTCCAGGCGATGGCGACGACCAGTGCCACGTTCAGTGCCATCGGCGCGGCGGGCGAGGACACGGCGTTGCGGCACCCGGCGAGCAGGCGGGCTGCGGACGCGTTCATCGAAAGGATCGTTCCCTGATGGCCACCGGGGCCAGTGTAGCAGCCGCATCGGCAACCGGCGGTGGCGGTCCGGTGTCACGCGCGGGGCGCGCCGCGCGGATCGCGGCCGTCGGCGTCTGTTACCATGATCAGGGCAGATCGTGTCCAGCATTTCTTCGGGAGCCGTAATGCAGCCATCCGCGCCGATCGCCAGCTTCGGGCTGGGGCAGGTCGTCCGTCACAAGCAGCTGGGATTCCGCGGCGTCGTCTACGACGTGGACCCGGATTACCAGGGCAGCGAGGAGTGGTACCACCGCCACCTCGGCGGTCAGCGTGCCCCGCGCCGGGACGCGCCCTGGTACTACGTGATCATCGACGAGGACGATGGCGAGACCTACGTCCCGGAGCAGAACCTCGAGGCCGACGAGACCGGCGAGCCGGTCTGGCATCCGGACCTGGAGGCGCTGTTCCTGGACTTCCGCGACGGCGTCTACGTGCCGAGGCAGCCGCTGAACTGAGCCGCCGATGCTGCCCCGACTGCAGGAATTCTTCCGCGAGCGGCTCGCGGCCGAAGCCGACGACGACCCGGTCCACCGGCGCAACCTGGCGGCGGCGGCCCTGCTGATCGAGATTGCCCGTGCCGATTTCGAGTTCGACGCCGAGGAGCAGCGTGCGATCGAGTCGCTGCTGACCGACACGCTCGAACTCGACGAGGAGGAGGTGGCCGAGCTGGTACGGTTGGCCACGGAGGAGAGTCGCGAGGCCACGTCCCTGCACCAGTTCACGCGCCTGATCAACGACAGCCACTCGATCGCGCAGAAGCAGCAGTTGATGGAGCAGTTGTGGCGGGTAGCCTTCGCCGACGGCCGCATCGACCGCTACGAGGAGCAGTTGCTCCGACGCATTGCCGACCTGTTGCACCTGCGGCACAAGGAATTCATGCAGGCCAAGCACGCCGCTGCCGGCGAGTAGCGGCCGCAGGGCCTTCAGCCGCCGGGGAACTCCCGCTGGAAGCGAACCGTCGCCGGCATCTGCGCCTGCCGCGGTCGTACCTGCAGCGTGAAGTCGATCGCGCCGGCCGACTCCAGTGGCGCCTCTCCCACGTAGTACATCGCGCCCGCGTCCGTGATCGGGCGCATCTCGAGCTGGTACATGCGGCCGTCGGCGCGCACGGCGCTGACCGTGACTGCGGCGTCCACCGGCTTGCCGGTCTGGTTGTCGATCACCGCCACCGTGACCACGCAGTGGTCGTCGGTGCGCGGCAGGCCGTAGCGTTCCGCTACCCAGGGCTCGAGCGCGCTCGCCGGCATGGCGTTGTAGTGGATGGTGTACTCGCCGGTGTCGCGCATGGCCGCGGCCCACTCGCCGGCGCTCACGCCGGCGCCGGCGCCGAGGAGCACGACCGTCAACAGCAAGTGCGCGCAGGGGGTGCGGAGCATGGGGCGGCCCGGGCGGTGCATGCCTGCCAGTATGACTGCTTTCGCCGGCAATGATTCCCGATCCGCGCACAGGGCTGCAAGCGGCGGCCAGGCCGACGGGCCCAGGGGGCCCGCCCTCAGGCGGCCCGGCGAAACTGGTACAGCGCGCTCTCGCCGAGCAGGTTGGGCAGCATGCGCGCACCGGGCGTAGTGCGGTGGTGGCGGTCGACCGCGGCCCGCCGCAGGATGTGGTAGCCGCGCTCCCGGCACAGGCGCTCGAAGTCATGCACCGTGCACAAGTGAATGTTGGGCGTGTCGTACCAGCGGTGCGGCAGGCTCCGCGTCACCGGCATGTGGCCGCCAAGCGACAGCTGCAGCCGGCACTTCCAGTGCCCCATGTTCGGGAACGACGTGATCGCCTCGCGTCCGATCCGCAGCATCTCGTCCAGCACGCGCACGGGATAGTGCAGCGCCTGCAGCGACTGGGTCATGATCACGTAGTCGAAGCCGTCGTCCTCGAAATCCTGCAGCCCGCGGTCGAGGTCGGTATGGATCACGTCGACGCCGTGCGCGATGCAGCGGGCGATGTTCTCCGGGTCGATCTCGATGCCGTAGCCGGTGACGGACTTGGTCTCCGCCAGGTGCGCCAGCAGCGTGCCGTCGCCGCAACCGAGGTCGAGCACGTGCGCGCCCGGGCGCACCCAGTCCGCGATCAGCTCGAGGTCGCGCCGCAGGTTCATGCCGCGGCCTCCCGGCCCGCCGTCTCGGCCGCCACCCGCTCCATGTAGGCGCCGAACACGGCCAGGTACTGCGGGATCGGCATCAGGAACGCGTCGTGACCGTGCTCCGCCTCGATCTCGGCGTAGGTCACGCGCTTGTGCCGATCGAGCAGCGCCTTGACGATCTCGCGCGAGCGCTGTGGCGGGAAGCGCCAGTCGGTGGTGAATGACAGCACCAGGAAACGGGCGATCGCGGGCTCCAGCGCCGCCGCCAGGTCGTCACCGGCGCGCCCGGCAGGGTCGAAGTAGTCGAGCGACTTGGTCATCAGCAGGTAGCTGTTGGCGTCGAAGCGGTCGACGAATTGTCGGCCCTGGTGGCGCAGGTAGCTCTCGACCTGGAACTCGCTGTCGAAGCTGTAGGACAGTTTGCCGGCGCGCAGCTCGCGACCGAACTTGGCGCGCATCGCGTCGTCCGACAGATAGGTGATGTGCCCCAGCATGCGCGCCAGCATCAGCCCGCGCCGGGGGATCACGCCGTGGTCGTAGAAGCGTCCGTCGTGGAACTCCGGGTCGGAGGTGATCGCCTGGCGCGCGACCTCGTTGAAGGCGATGTTCTGCGCCGACAGCTTGGGCGCGGCGGCGATGACGATGGCGTGGCGCAGCGCCGCCGGGAAGTCGATCGCCCACTGCAGCACCTGCATGCCGCCGAGGCTCGGCCCCACCACGGCCGCCCAGCGCTCGATCCCGAGCCGGCGCATCAGCCGCTCCTGCGCCCGGGCCCAGTCACCGCAGGTGACGATCGGGAACTCCGGGCCGTACGGGCGGCCGGTATCGGGATTGATCGTGTTGGGGCCGGTCGAGCCCTTGCAGCTGCCGATGTTGTTGGGCGAGACCACGAAGAAGCGCCGGGTGTCGATCGGCTTGCCCGGCCCGATGCAGGCCTCCCACCAGCCCGGCTTGCCGTCCTCGGCCGAGTGGTAGCCGGCCGCGTGGTGATCGCCCGACAGCGCGTGGCAGATGAGCACGGCGTTGCTGGCCGTGGCATCGAGCTCGCCGTAGGTCTCGTACACCAGCTCGTAGCGCTCCAGCGCGCGCCCGCAGTCGAGCGGCAGCGGCTCGTCGAACTGCATGCGCTGCGGCTGTACCAGGCCGACCGAGTCGGGGGGCATCGTCTCGGGCATTGAACCCACGCCTGCCGGGTTGGAAACGCCCGAGTATATAGAATGCCGCCAGCGGGCAGCCACCGAGGGGTGGGGCCGTGCACGCATGCATCGCAATCCGGCCCGCTCCCACCTCATGCGGGGGAGTCCCTTTCTGGATGACGTAGGTCGGACTTCAGTCCGACAGCCTAAGCCGTGCGGGCCTGTCACGAGCAACCCGGTCAGCGAGTCGTTTGCTGCTTCCTCGACGGGTTCCGCTCGCCTTTCGGCGAGCGGGTCCCTTTCTTGTGGCGACAAGAAAGGGACGAAAGAAGCGCGCCCCCGGCGCCGCCGGTCCGCCTGCCGGTGGAACCGACAGGC
>JAWWAE010000016.1:0-24513 GCA_033721835.1 Halofilum sp. (in: g-proteobacteria)
ATCGACGCGCCGGGGCTTTGTTCGCCGTCGCGCAGCGTCGTGTCGAATACATACAGCTTGTCGTGGCTCATGACGGGCTCCGTCTCTACCTGCGCCGGGAGCGTTTCGGCCGGCGCGGTCGGGCACATTCTTCAGCAGATTGCCCCTTCCGGGAAGGGACCCTGTTCGATGCTCGGATTGGGTGCGTTTGGCCTCGCCAGGTCGTCGTCTCCTGCCCTAGGGCAGGAGCAGCCGCGCGAGGAGGAGCAGGAGGGAGCCGGACAGCAGGGCGAGCACACGCCGATCGCCGCGGGTGGCGGCGATCGCAACGGGCTGCTGCGGGCGTGCTTCTGGTTTCATCGGGCCGTCCGGTTCGGTACAGCGGCATCGACTATAACGCGCACCGGGGGCGCTGCCAAGGGTGCCGGGGCACGCCTCGGTCCCGGATTCCGGCTGCGCCTCCAGCCGGGCCACGGTCACCGTCGGGGCCGTCGGTGGCGCATAGCCCGGATGCAGCGAGGCGGAATCCGGGCCGGCCGATCAGACCCCGCAGACGATCCCGTTCTTCTCGAAGTAGCGCTGGTGGTATTCCTCGGCCCGGTAAAAGGTCCCGGCCGGCGTGATCTCGGTCACGATCGGCCCGCGGTGACGGCCGGACCAGGCCTGCTCGTTCTTCGAACGCTCCGCGGCCTCGCGCTGGGCCTCGTCGAGGTAGAAGATCGCCGAGCGGTACTGGCTGCCCACATCCGGGCCCTGCCGGTTCAGCTGGGTCGGGTCGTGGCAGTCCCAGAAGGTGTCGAGCAGTTGCTCGTAGCCGATCCGATCGGGGTCGTACTCGACCCGCACCGCCTCGGCGTGGCCGGTATCGCCGCTGCAGACCTGGCGGTAGCTGGGGTTCTCGACCTGCCCCCCGATATAGCCGGACTCGACTTCCTGCACCCCCTCGAGCTGGCGAAATGCATGCTCGACATGCCAGAAGCAGCCGGCGGCGAAGATTGCGGTTGCCATTCGGTCCTCTTCCTGCGTGAAACCCCACGCGCCATTGCTTGCGGTACCCGCCGTGTATTGTGCCTCTCGCAAGGGAGCAAAGCACGCAAAGGAAACCGAATTGCTCGCAGAGGCGTAGAGGACGCAGGGAAAGCGGAAGACAGGGCTGCCCGATCGGCACCAGGGTTCGGACGGCCGGTGTCTGCACCGGTGCATGCCGGCATTGGCGTCGCGCTGCGGCGCGCCGCCAACACCGGCCTACATCCCTGATTCAATTGCAGTCCCTGCGTTCTCTGCGCCTCTGCGAGATCCTTTTTTCCGGCGTTCCTCTGCGAGCTTTGCGCCTTTGCGAGAGACCGACAGTCCCGCCCGGGAGCCGGCTTCAGCGCGTCCCCGCCGCCAGCCAGGCGTTGAAGCGCTCGTCGAGGCGGCCGCGGGTGCGGGCGTACCAGTCCGCGTCCTTGCGGATCGCGGTCTCGAGGTGCGCCTCCGTCGTCGGCATGTGCGGCTGCATTGCCACGCCCGTCGCGGCGTGCTCGGCGACCTGCCGCGCGGCCGAGCGCCGCGCCGGCCCGTAGGCGATCCAGGTCGCCTGGCGGGCCAGGCTCTCGGTGCGGGTGGCGAAGCGGACGAACTGCCAGGCGGCAGCGGCGGCGTCGCTGCCGCTTGGCACGCCCCAGGCCTCGAGCTCGTAGACCTGGCCGTCCCAGATGATCTCCAGCGGCTGCCCCCGGACCACGGCGGCGTCGAAGAAGCGGCCGTTGTAGCCCGAGGCCATGGTGACCTCCTGCTCGACCAGCAGGCGCACCGCCTCGGCTGGATCGCGCCACCACACGATCTGCTCGCGGATCTGCTCCAGGCGCCGGAAGGCCAGCCGCAGGCCACGCTCGGTACTGAGCAGGCCGTAGAGGTCGGCCACCGGCACGCCGTAGGACCGCAGCGCCCATTCGAGGATGGCATCCGGGCGCTGCTGCAGCGCCCGCTTGCCCGGGTACAGGTCGGGCTCGAACAGGTGGCCGACCCGGTACGGTCGGGCGCCGGGAAATGCGCGCTTGTCGAAGGCGATCACGGTCGAGAACACGATGTGGGCCACCCCGCAGCGGGTCAGGCTGCCGGGCAGGAAGTCCTGCCTCGGCGGCGTCCCGTCCGGCGCATCGGCCAGCACGCCGTCGGGCATCGGCTGCAGCAGGCCGCCGGCGCAGGCGCGGCGGTGGTCGGCCATGGTCATGTCCACCACGTCCCAGCGGTCCGCGTTACGCGCCAGCGGCTCGACCCCGCCCCGATAGCCGGCGGTCTCGATGTCTATGCCGGTCGCGGCCGTGAACGGGGCGAAATAGGCCTTCCGCTGGCTGGCCTCGTAGGCCCCGCCCCAGGTCGCAACGGTCAACGAATCGGGTGCAGCAACCGCGGCCGGCGCGCACAGCAGGACCATGACCAGCAGGCGGCCGGCCCGGCAACGCCGGTTCATGCGGCGTGTTCCTCGCTGCGGATCGAGTGCAGGGTCTCGCGGTAGGCCCGCACGAGCGTCGACTGGTCGACCACGCCGACCAACCGCCTGCCCTCCCGCGCGAGCACCGGCACCAGCGCGCCGATGTTGCGCTCGGCACGCGTCAGTGCCTTGCGGATCGAAGCGTTCTCGCGCAACGCGGCACGATCGTAGACCGCGATCCGGTCCACCGTTCGCTGCCCGTCCCGCTCCATCTTGCGCAGCAACCGCCCGAGCGTGATCGTGCCCAGGTAGTCCCCGTTCGGGGCCACGAGCTGTGCCTCGCCCGCGTCGGCCTCGAGCAGGCGGTCGCGCAACTCTTCGCAGCGTTCGCCGCGTCGTGCGACCACGTAGTCCTCCGACACGTAGGGCGCGATCGGCATGCGATCGAGCACCAGCTGGTCGCGTCCGAGCGACAGGTCCACGTCGCGTGCCTGAAGCACCTTGTCGAACATGCTGCGACCATAGAGCCGGTAGGACACCAGGTTGGCGAACACCACGCTGATCATGACGGCGGTGGTCAGGTCGTAGTTCCGGGTCAATTCGAACACGATCAGGATGGTGCTGATGGGGGCGCCGATGACCGAGCTGGTCACGGCCGCCATGCCGCAGATGGCGAACACGGCCACCAGGTTGCCGACCTCCGGCAACACCGGTCCCAGCAGGCTCGCGACCAGAGCCCCGAACAAGGCACCGATGACCAGCGCCGGGCTGAAGACCCCGCCGACGAAGCCGAAGCCGAGGCAGAGTGCCGTCATCGCCAGCTTGGCCACCAGCAGCAGCGCCAGTTCGGCTGACCCGAACGCCCCGGGGATGATCGAGAACCGCAGCACCTCCTTGCCGATCCCGAGCACGTCCGGCAGCCACAGGGCGACCATGCCCAGCACTGCGCCCGCCATGGCCGGCTTGACCACCTCCGGCACGGGGACGCGCGCTGCCGCCGACTCGGCGGCGATGACGGAGCGCATGAAGGCGATGGCGACCAGGGCGCCGCCGACGCCAATGCCGATGAAGGGCAGGTATTCCCACGCCGCGACCGTGATCGCGTCCTCGACCCGGAACAGCGGCTCGCGCTCGAGCACGACGGTGGCAATGACGTAGCCCATGGTCGAGGCCACGGTGATCGGGGCAAAGGCCCGCAGCGAATAGTGCCGCAGCACCACCTCGTGAGCGAACAGGATGCCGGCGATGGGGGCGTTGAACGCAGTGGCGATCGCGGCCGCCACGCCACAGCCGATGCCGATGCAGGAAAGCGTCTCGGGCGCCCCGCGCGAGAAGCGCCCGAACAGCGAGCCGATCGTCGCCCCCAGGTGCACCAGCGGCCCGTACTGGCCGACCGAGGCCCCGCTGCCGAGCGAGACCAGGGCCGCGGCCGCGGTCGCGAGCCCGCCCTTGGGCGGCACCCGCCCGTGACCGCGCTGGGCCGCCTCGATCACGTCGGCCGGTCCCTGCGGCTCGCGATCGGGAACCAGGTAGCGCGTCAGCAGCCCGACCAGCAGGCCGCCGGCGGCGGGCACCGCGACGGTCGCGGCGGCCAGCCACGCCCAGTCGCCGGCCATCATGCGGCTGCGGGGCGAGATCCAGAGCCAGTCGTTGAGCCAGAGGATGCCGTAGACGAAGGCATCGGCAGCGAGTGCGGCCAGCGTCCCCACGCCGAGCCCCAGCGCGATCACCGCCGCGGCACCGCGCACCACCGACCACAGCCGGCCCGCGGTCACCGCCCCGCTGTCGCCGACGGTACTCACCGGCGGGCCGGGACCGGTTCGGCGGATCGGGCCGGAGGCATTGCGTCTCCTGCGAACGGCGGGAGGCGCCATTCTGCCACGGCCCGGCCGCGGGATCAGGACCGGGGAGCCGTGTCAGTGGGAGAGAGGATGAAGGAACCGCGAATGGACGCGAATGAACGCGAATCCCGGCCGGCCGGCCATGCGACCACTCCGCGCGTCAGGGCCCCCGGCGCGTCAAGGAGGAACACCGAAAACACCGAAAAAGCGATTGGCTCTTCGTAGGTGCGCTTTCGCCGCAGGCGAACGCGTACGTTTTGTTGCGGGGCGGGCGTACGCGTTTGCTTCGCAAAAGCGCACCTACGTCATCCTTGCGGCCCGGTCGAATGATTCGTGCCCAGTCGTGTTCATTCGTGGTTCTTCAAACTCCGATCGGCGGTGATGCGGCTCAGGCGAAGCTCTGACGCGCCCGCACGTCCTGACGCGCCACTATTCGTGTTCATTCGCGTTCATTCGCGGTTCCAAACGAAAAAGGGCGCCGCGGAACGGCGCCCTTCGGGTACTGCGACGTGCCGGCGGCTCAGGCGGCCTTTTCCATGTCGCTGGTGTAGCGGCCCTGGGTGGCCTCGCTGTTGAGCTTCGCGCGGTGGGCCAGGGCCTGCTGCGCGGCCTCGGCGTTCTCGGGCTTGCCGCGCCAGGCCTGCATGACCGGCTCCTGCAGCGCGCGCGCATAGGAGAAGCCGAGCTGCCACGGGTGCGGGCCGAGCTGGTTCATGGCGTTCAGGTTCTCGGTCGCCTGCACCGGGGTCTGCCCGCCGGAGAGGAACACGATGCCCGGGACCGCGGCCGGCACGTACTCGCGCGCCAGCGACACCGTCTCCTCGGCCACCTGCTGCACGCTCGCCTGCTCGGGGCAGGCCTTGCCGGCGATGACCATGCTCGCCTTCAGCAGCGTGCCCTCGAGCAGCACGCCCTGGCGATGCAGCTGCGAGAACAGGTGGTACCAGGTCTCCGCGGTCGCGGCGCGGCAGGCCTCGATGCTGTGGTCGCCGTCGATCAGGACCTCGGGCTCGACGATCGGCACGATGCCGGCCTCCTGGCACAGCGCGGCGTAGCGCGCCAGACCGTGGGCGTTGGCCTCGAGGCAGGCCAGCGACGGCATGCCCGGCCCGATGGCGAGCACCGAGCGCCACTTGGCGAAGCGCGCGCCCAGCTCGTGGTACTCGGCCAGCCGCTCGCGCAGTCCGTCGAGGCCCTCGGTGACCTTCTCGCCCGCGTGTCCGGCCAGGTCCTTGGCGCCGCGGTCGACCTTGATGCCGGGCACGATGCCCTTGTCGGCCAGGAGCTGCGGCAGGGGCGTGCCGTCCTCGGCGCTCTGGCGGATGGTCTCGTCGAACAGGATCACGCCGCTCAGGTACTGCTCGATCCCGGGCGTGGTGAACAACAGGCGGCGGTAGGCCAGCCGGTTGTCCTCGTTGTTCTCGACGTCGATGCTCGCCAGGCGCTTGGCGATGGTCGGGTTGCTCTCGTCCGCGGCCAGCAGCCCGCGGCCCGGCTCGACCAGCTTGCTGGCGACCGAAATCAGATCGTTGCTGCTCATTGAATCCTTCCCGTAGTGGCGGCGGGCCGCGCGCCGGGGCGCGGCCGGTGAGGAATGGCGGCGGGATTATACCAACGCCACGCGCCCGGCGGCCATGCGGGCGCGCGGCTCACTGCTGGGCTTCGAGCCAGGGACGGGCCTCGGCGAGCCGCGCACGCAGGTCGGCCTCGTCCAGATCGGTCAGCCAGTCGCGGCCCTCGGCCGCGGTGCCGGTCTCCAGCGGGGCGCTGAACACCTCGATCGAGCCGGCGCGGCTGAACAGCAGGCTGATCTCGCCGTAGGAGGCGCGGCCGAGGACCACGGTCCAGACGGTGCCGGCGTCGTCGGTGAAGCGGCGCATGCGGGCCTCCGGTCAGGCCGGGGCAGAGCGCCCCGCACCCGGGGCCATGCTACAGGACCGCGTCGAGCTGCTCGACCAGCCAGTCGATCTCGTCGGCCGTGATCGTCAGTGGCGGGGCCAGCCGCAGGATCTGCTGCTTGGTCTCCTTGCAGAGGATGCCGCGCTCCAGCAGCGCCTCGCACGCGGCGCGCGCAGGCCCGCCGGACTCGGCCAGCTCGATGCCGACCAGCAGTCCGCGCCCGCGCACCTCCACGACCCAGTCGCTGTCGATCTGCTGCAGTCCCTTCATCAGCCGCTCACCCTGCTCGCGGGCGCGACCGGCCAGGTCCTCGTCGACGATCACGTCGAGCGCGGCCTCGGCCACGGCGCAGGCGAGCGGGTTGCCGCCGAAGGTGCTGCCGTGGTCGCCCGGCCGGAACACGTCCATCACCGCACGCGACGCCAGTGCGGCCGACACCGGCAGCACGCCGCCGCCCAGCGCCTTGCCGACGGTCATCACGTCGGGGAACGCCCCCTCCGTGTGCTGGTGGCAGAACATGCGCCCGGTGCGGCCGAGACCGGTCTGGATCTCGTCGGCGATCATCAGGATGCCGTGCTCGTCGCACAGCCGCCGCACCTCGCGCAGGTAGCCCTCGGGCGGGACGATGATCCCGCCCTCGCCCTGGATCGGCTCCAGCAGCACGGCGACCGTGTTCGGGTTGATCGCCTCGGCCAGCGCCGCGGCGTCGCCGAAGGCGATGTGGTTGAAGCCCGGCGCCACCGGCCCGAAGTCGTGGTGGTAGTGCGCGTCGGACGACAGGCTGACGCCCATCATGGTGCGGCCATGGAAGTTGCGGTTGCAGCAGACGATCTCGGCCTTGTTGCGCGGTACCCCGCGGACCTCGTAGCCCCACTTGCGCGCGAGCTTGACCGCGGTCTCGACCGCCTCGGCTCCGGTGTTCATCGGCAGCGCCACCTCCATCTGCGCAACCTCGCACAGCCGTTGCAGGAACCGGCCCAGCCGGTCGTGGTGGAAGGCGCGCGAGGTCAGTGTCAGCCGTCCGCACTGATCGGCGACCGCCTGCATGATGCGCGGGTGTCGGTGACCCTGGTTGACCGCCGAGTAGGCGGCCAGGCAGTCGAGATAGCGCCGGCCGTCGACATCCTCGACCCAGCAGCCCTCCCCCGTTGCCAGCACCACCGGCAGCGGATCGTAGTTGCGCGCACCCCAGGCCTGCGTCAGCTCGATGATCTCGCGCTGCGCCGGGCTCAGATCGTGTTTCTCCATTACTGCGTTCATGACTGTGCCACCCTCGCAAGTATGCGCTCGCCGAACAGGCTTGCCACCAGTTCGACCGCCAGCCGGGCCGTACGGTTCTGCTCGTCGAGCGCGGGATTGACCTCGACCACGTCCAGCGAGCCCGGCAGCCCGCGGTCGTGGATCATCTCCATGCACAGCTGCGCCTCCCGGTAGTCGGGCCCGCCGGGCACCGGCGTACCGACCCCGGGCGCGATCACCGGGTCGACGAAGTCGGCGTCGAAACTGACATGCAGGTGTCCGCCGATGCGGTCGATCTCGTCCAGCACCTCCTCCATCACGGCGCGCATGCCGATCTCGTCGATGCGTCGCATGTCGTGGATCCTGACCCCGCTCTCGAGCACCGTCTCGCGCTCGATCGTGTCCACCGAGCGCACGCCGACCTGAAACACGTGCGTCGGCGCCACCATTGGCCGCGCGTGACCGAGCTCGAGCAGCTGCGGCGCGCCGTTGCCGCACAGCGTGGCCACCGGCATGCCGTGCAGGTTGCCCGAAGGCGAGGTCGCGGCGGTATTGAAGTCCGCGTGCGCGTCCAGCCACAGGAGCGAAAGCGGCCGGCCCGCCTCGGCGCAATGGCGCGCGGCCGCGGCCACCGAGCCGACCGAGATCGAGTGGTCGCCGCCGAGCAGGATCGGGCACTGGCCCTCCGCCAGCGCGCGGTGGACCTCGTCGTGGATCGCGCGGGCCCACTCGACCGCCTGCTCCAGGTGCCGGTAGCCGTCGGCGGCCGCCAGTTCGGGATTCTCGGGGCCGACCAGGTTGCCGCGCTCGTGCACCCCGTGGCCCAGCCCGCGCAGGCGCCGGGCCAGACCGGCGATGCGGATCGCGTCGGGCCCGAGGCTCGAGCCGCGCAGGCCCGCGCCCACGTCACAGGGCGCGCCGATGAGCGCGAGCGAGCGCCCGCCGACATCGCCGGCCTGCCGGAAGGCCTGCATTTCCGCCGTGCTCGACATCGTTCCTTTCCCTCCGTTCAGGGCAGCGTCAGCATGGCACCGGAGCCGGCAAATGTGCTGGCGAGTTGCAATCATGGCGTCGCAGACTCTGCGGTCAGGTAGGATGGACACCGAACGTTATTCGGCGCCGGCGCCGCGGCTTCGATCACGCTGGAAAGCGCCCATGCAAAAGCAGCTCAAGCTCGACCGCATCGACGTGAAGATCCTCTGCACCCTGCAGGCAGAGGCGCGGATCACGAACCACGACCTCGCCGAGCGGGTGCACCTGTCGCCCTCGTCGTGCCTGCAACGGGTGCGCAAGCTGGAACAGGCCGGGGCACTGCGCTCCTACCACGCGCGCATCGACCTCGCGCGCGTCTGCCGCAGCGTGACCGTGATCGCCGAGGTACAGCTCAGCAACCACGAAAAGGAGGATTTCGAGCGTTTCGAGCAGGCGGTCGCCGACATCCCGGAGGCGATCGAGTGCCTCAAGGTCAGCGGCACCTTCGACTACATCGTTCGTTTCGTCTGCCCGGACCTGGCGCAGTACCACGCCCTCACCGAGCAGTTGCTCGACACCGGCCGCGGCGTGGCCCACCTCTCCAGCCACGTGGTGCTGGTCCACTGCAAGCAGACCGACGGCTTCCCGCTGGAACCGCTGCTGCAGCCGGCGGACGAGGATTGAAGAGATTCGGAACCGCGAATGGACGCGAATGGACGCGAATTTCGGTGCGTCGACTCCCGACTCGCGTCAGAGCCTCGCCGGGCACGCACCTGCAATCTTCGAAACCACAAAATGGACACAAGATGAACACGAAATGATCCAGCCTGGAGGCATCGAGCCCTCCGAGGGAGCCTTTTCATTTTGTGTCTATTTTGTGTCCATTTTGTGGTTCCTCCATTGACCTCTCGCACGGCAATGACGCATCAGCGAAGCTCCGACACGCCGCCAACCATGACGCGCCCTATTCGCGTCCATTCGCGTCCATTCGCGGTTCCCTGTCCGCAAAGCGTCCGGAATCCGGCTCGGGCGGGGTCAGCGGTCGGGGCGGTCCGCGTCGATTTCGTGCGCGTCGTCGCTGCGCTCGCTCGCGTCCTGCTGCGCCTCGTCCGGGGTATGGTCGCTCTCGGCCGAGCGGTGCCCGCCCCGGCGGCCGATGCGGCGGACGCGGCGCCAGGCCCACCAGGCCGGGCCGGACAGGGCGTACAGGACGAAGCCGGAGAAGATCACCTTCGGCGGGTCGATCGAGGTGAACACGAACAGCATCACCACCAGCACCAGCGCGACGAACGGGATGCGGCGGCCGCTGCCGACCTCCTTGAACGAGTAGTAGGGGATGTTCGACACCATCAGCAGGCCGGTGGCGATGGTGACGACGAAGGCGAGGATCATCAGCTCGCGGCCGGAGATGCCGAGGTCGCGCGAGAACCAGACCATGCCGACCATGACCGCCGCCGCCGACGGGCTGGCCAGCCCCTGGAAGAAGCGCTTGTCGGCCTTGCCGATCTGGGTGTTGAAGCGCGCCAGTCGCAGACCGGTGCAGGCGACGTAGAGGAAGGCCGCGAGCCAGCCGAGCTGGTCCCAGCGCTCGGCGAAGGCACCGACGTGGTTGAGCGACCACTCGTAGACGATCAGCGCCGGCGCGACCCCGAACGAGACCATGTCGGCGAGGCTGTCGTACTCGGCGCCGAAGTCGGTCTGGGTGTTGGTCATGCGCGCGACGCGACCGTCCAGGGCGTCGAGCACCATCGCGACCAGGATCGCGATCGCCGCCGGGGCAAAGTCGCCACGCAGGGCGGCGATGATCGCGAAGAAGCCCGCGAACAGGGCCCCCGTGGTGAACAGGTTGGGCAGGAGATAGATGCCGCGGCGCGGCTTGCGCTCGGGATTGACGATCACTTGGCGCCCCCTTCAGGTCGCGTGGACCAGCTCGCACACCACCCGCTTGCCGGCCTCCACCCGGGCGCCCGATTGTAACGCAGCGGTACTGTCGCCCGGCACGTAGACCGCGACCGGCCGGCCCCAGCCCGCCAACCCGCGACGCTGGCCCTGGCCGACGCGCTCGCCCGGCTGCACCCACCAGTCGAGCGGTCCGGGCACCAGTGGCGAGCGGCCGACGGCGAACACGATGTCGTCACCCTCGTCGGTGTGCAGGTGCACCGCCATGCGGTACCCCTGGTCACGCCCGGGCATGTCGGGGCCACCCCACATGTTGACCACCCGCCCCTCTGCAGGGCTGCGCAGCGCCGTCGGCGCCAGCGGTCCCTGGCGGATGCGCGCCACTACGGCCTCGCGGTCGAGGAAGGGGTCGTGCTCGGTGTCGATGCCGGTGACCCAGCCGTCGACGGGGCTGACGATGCCGAGCGGGTGGGCCTCGATCACCCGGTCGGGGTCGCGCCCGAACACGAACAGCACCACCGCCACCAGCGCACCGAGCGCCACCAGCCACCAGTACCCGCCGACCGCCGCGCCCAGTGCAACCAGCACGGCGATGGCAAACGGCAGCCGGAACAGGGTTACCAGTCGCATCGTGTTCCCGTGTGTGCCCGAGCTCTCAGTTCTTCGATCGGTCGACGATCTTGGATTTCGCGATCCAGGGCATCATCGAGCGCAGCTTGTCGCCGATCTTCGTGATCTGGTGCTCGTCGGCAAGCCGGCGGTTGGCCTTCAGCACCGGGGCATTGGACTGGTTCTCGAGGATGAACTCGCGCGCAAACTCGCCCGACTGGATCTCGTCGAGGATGCGACGCATCTCGGCCTTGGCCCGGTCGTCGACGATGCGCGGCCCGCGGGTGAAGCCGCCGTACTCGGCGGTATTGGAAATCGAGTAGTTCATGTTCGCGAGACCGCCCTCGTACAGCAGATCCACGATCAGCTTGGTCTCGTGCAGGCACTCGAAGTAGGCCATCTCGGGCGCGTAGCCGGCCTCGACCAGGGTCTCGTAGCCCTTCTGGATCAGCGACCCCAGGCCGCCCACCAGCACCACCTGCTCGCCGAACAGGTCGGTCTCGGTCTCCTCGCGGAAGCTGGTCTCGATGACGCCCGCGCGGCCACCGCCGTTGGCGATGGCGTAGGCCAGCGCGACATCGCGCGCCTGCCCGGAGGCATCGCGCTCGACCGCGATCAGGCTCGGCACCCCGCCGCCCTGGGTGTAGGTCGAGCGGACCAGGTGGCCCGGGCCCTTCGGTGCGATCATGATCACGTCCAGGTCCGCGCGTGGCTCGACCTGGCCATAGTGGATGTTGAAGCCGTGCGCGAAGCCGAGCGCCGCGCCCTCCTTCATGTTCGGCGCCAGCTGCTCGTCGTAGATCTTCTTCTGGTGCTCGTCCGGCGCCAGCAGCATCACCACGTCGGCATCGGCACACGCCTGCTCGATCGGCGCGACCTTGAGCCCGGCGTCCTTCGCCTTCTTCTCCGACCCCGAGCCCTTGCGCAGGCCGACGGTGACCTCGACCCCGGAGTCGTTCAGGTTGTTCGCATGGGCATGGCCCTGCGAACCATAACCGATGATGGCCACCTTGCGTTTCTGGATCAGGGCCAGGTCGCCGTCTTTGTCGTAATACACGTTCATTGTCGCGTGTCTCCGTCGTTTCGTGTTCGCTTGCTCGAAAAAAGGCGAGCCGCCTGCAGGCGGCCCACCGTTCATGCGTGATCATGCGGTGGCGGTCAGTAACGCAATACCTTTTCACCACGCGCGATGCCGGTGGCGCCGGACCGCACCACCTCGATGATCGCGTGATCGCCAAGCGCGCCCATGAAGGCGTCGATCTTCGCGCCGTCGCCCGTCATCTGGATGATGTAGGTCTTGTCGGTCACATCGACGATGCAGCCGCGGAAGATGTCCACCAGGCTGCGGATCTCCTGCCGCGAGGCGCCCTCGGCCCGTACCTTGATCAGGAGCATCTCGCGCTCGACGTGACTCGACTCGGTCAGGTCCGACAGGCGGACCACATCGACCAGCTTGTTCAACTGCTTGGTGATCTGCTCGATGATCTCCTCGGTGCCCGTCGTCACGATGGTCATGCGCGACAGCGAGCGGTCATTGGTCGGCGCGACGGTGACCGACTCGATGTTGTAACCCCGCGCCGAGAACAGCCCCGACACGCGCGACAGCGCGCCGGCCTCGTTCTCCAGCAGGAGCGAGATGATGTGTCTCATTCAGCTGGGCCTTGTCGGTTTCGATCTTGTTGAGGGCCCGGCATGCGCCGGGCCGGGTCAGGCGAGCTCGCGCTCCGAGGCCAGATGCATCTCGTGATGCCCCTTGCCGGCTGCAATCATCGGGTAGACGTTCTCCGTCTGGTCCGTGATGAAGTCGAGGAACGTCAGCTCGCCGGGCCGGGAAAGCGCATCCTTGAGCGCGTCTTCCACCTCGTCACGCTTCTCGATCCGCACGCCGCGATGACCGTAGCTCTCGGCGAGCTTGACGAAGTCCGGCAACGCGTCGACATACGAGTGCGAATAACGCTTGGAGTAGAAGAACTCCTGCCACTGGCGCACCATGCCCATATAGCGGTTGTTCAGGTTGACGACGACGACCGGCAGGTCGTACTGCTTCATCGTCGACAGCTCCTGGATGCACATCTGGATGCTCGCCTCGCCGGTCACGCAGACCACGGTCGCATCGGGGTGCGCCAGCTTGGCGCCCATTGCCGCCGGCAGGCCGAAGCCCATGGTCCCGAGTCCACCCGAGTTGATCCAGCGCCGCGGCTGGTCGAACTTGTAGAACTGCGCCGCCCACATCTGGTGCTGGCCGACGTCGGAGGTCACGTAGGTCTCGCGGTCCTTCGTCAGCTCGTAGAGCTTCTCGATCACGTACTGCGGCTTGATCAGCTCGCTCTCGCGGTCGAAGGCGAGGCAGTCGGTCGCCGCCCAGCGCTTGATCTGGCCCCACCAGGTGTCGATTGCCTCCGAGTCCGGGCGCCGCTTGCTCGCGCGCAGGACGTTCAGCATGTCGCGCATGACGTGCTTGACGTCGCCGACGATGGGCACGTCGACGTGCACCGTCTTCGAGATCGAGGACGGATCCACGTCCACGTGGATGATCCGCGCATGCGGGCAGAACTGCGACACGTCGCCGGTCACGCGGTCGTCGAAGCGCGCACCGACCGCCAGCAGGACGTCGCACTCGTGCATCGCCATGTTGGCCTCGTAGGTGCCGTGCATGCCGAGCATGCCGACGAACTGCGGATCGGTCGCCGGGTAGGCGCCCAGCCCCATCAGCGTGTTCGTGATGGGGAAGCCGAGCTCGCGCGTGAAGTCGGTCAGCTCCTCGGAGGCGTCGCTCAGCACCACGCCACCGCCGGTGTAGATCATCGGCCGCGTCGCCGACAGCAGCAGGTCCACGGCCTTGCGGACCTGGCCCGGATGCCCCTTCACCGTCGGGTTGTAGGAGCGCATGTGGATCTCGTCCGGGTACTCGAACGGGATCGTCACGCCGGGCGTGGTCACGTCCTTCGGGATGTCGACCAGCACCGGGCCGGGGCGTCCGGAGGTGGCGATGTAGAACGCCTTGCGCAGGGTCTCGGCCAGGTCCTCGAGCCGCTTGACGAGGAAGTTGTGCTTGACGCAGGGGCGCGTGATGCCGACGGCGTCGCACTCCTGGAACGCATCCGAGCCGATGGCGTGCGTGGGCACCTGCCCCGACAGGATCACCATCGGGATCGAGTCCATGTGCGCGGTCGCGATGCCGGTCACCGTGTTCGTGATGCCGGGCCCCGAGGTCACCAGCACCACGCCGGGCTTGCCGGTGGAACGGGCGTAGCCGTCGGCGGCGTGGACCGCGCCCTGTTCGTGGCGTACCAGGATGTGCTCCACGGCATCCTGCTGGTAGAGCGCGTCATAGATGTGCAGCGCCGCGCCCCCCGGATACCCGAAGATGTGTTCCACGCCCTCACGCCGGAGGGCCTCCATCACGATCTGGCCGCCAGAGAGTTCCACGAAAATCGATCCCCTTGTGCTGGACCCGGCACGCGACGGTTGGGCGAGCAGCGCCGCCCCGCCGCCGGGCGGGTTTGTTGAACTTGCCAGTGTAATACGGCAATCGGCCGATTTCACGGGGATTGCAGGGGTTTCGCCCGGGTCCGGGGCGGTCTCGGCCGGGTCCCGGGTAACGATTCGGTAATGGGGTGCCGACACCTGCGGCTGCATAATGGGGTACACGTTCGAACCGCGACCGCCACCACGCCCCGATGACCGCCGTCCGCATCCAACGCGGCATCGCCCGCGCCCGCCACCCCGTCGCGGGCGTGCTGGCCTGCGCGCTGGTGCTGTCGGGACCGGCGGCGGCCCAGAGCGAGTTGCCCGATATCGGCAACCCGGTCGACCAGGTGCTGTCGCCGCAGGACGAGGCCGTGATCGGCCGCGACATGATGCTCCAGGCGCGCCGCCAGCTCGACCTCAACGAGGACCCGGAGATCGCGGGCTACATCGACCGCCTGGGCCAGCAACTGGCCGCTGGCGTCCGCGGCCGGCCGGTGGACGGATTCACCTTCTTCGTCGTGCGCGACCCGCGGATCAACGCCTTCGCGGCCCCGGGCGGCTACGTCGGCATCAACAGCGGCCTCATCCTGCGCGCCGAGAACGAGGCCCAACTCGCCGGCGTGCTGGCGCACGAGATCGCACACGTCGCTCAGCGCCACATCGCCCGCGCCTTCGCCGCCAGCTCCAGGAACCAGTACAAGACGATCGCCGCCATCGTCGCCGGGCTGTTGCTCGGCGGCCAGGCGGGCCAGGCCGCGATCGCCGCCGGCGTGGCCGGCGAGGCCCAGCGCCAGATCAACTACACCCGCGCCAACGAGTACGAGGCCGACCGCATCGGGATCGGGCTGCTCGCCGAGGCCGGCTATCGACCGATGGGCATGAGCGGCTTCTTCGAGATCCTGCTGCGCGAGAGCGGCGTTTCCGCCGCTGCGGTCCCGGAGTACCTGCGGACCCATCCGCTGTCGTCGAACCGGATCGCCGAGGCCGCCGGCCGGGCCGAGCAGATGGGCGACACCTCGGGCCTGCGCGAGGACTCGCTCGAGTTCCACCTCATGCAGGCACGGCTGGAGGTGCTGGACGCCCGCGATCCCGCCTCCCTCTACAGCCGCTGGCGCGAGGCGTCACAGCCGTCGGGCGAGTATGCCACCGCCGCGCGCCGCTATGGCCTGGCCCTGCTCGAGCAGCGGCTCGGGCGGCCCGCCGCTGCGGTCGAGCGGCTGCAGGCGCTGCAGCGGGCCGAGCCCGACAACCTCCATTACGGGCTGGCGCTGTCCGGCGCGCTGGTCGATGCCGGCTCTGTCGACGCCGCGCTCGAGACCTGGCGCCACCTGGGTGCGCTCTACCCGCGGCGCTACGCGGTCGTGGTCCAGGGGGCGCGGCTGCTGCAACGGGCCGGCGAGCCCGCCGCCGCGGTCGATCTGCTGACCGAGTACGTACGCAACAACGACGCGCCGGCCCCGGAGGCCTGGCGCGAGCTGGGCGCCGCCGCCGAGGCGGCCGGCCGGCCGGTACGCAGCCACGAGTCGCTGGGCGAGTACTACGCCCGCACCCACCGCTACGACCAGGCGATCCAGCAGTTCCGCATCGCCCTCGACGCCGCCGCCGCGAATTCGGCCGATGCGGTGCGGCTGCGGGCCCGGCTCGAACAGGTGCGCGAGCAGAAACGGGCCCAGCTGGAGCGCAACCCCATCGGTGGCTGAGGCCCGCGGGCGCCGTTCAGAAAAACTGAATAAAGCCCGCAAATCATTCCGCTTTTCGGACCCCGTGCGTCGCCGTACCGTGCCCGGAACGACGCTGCGGTGGGCGTGATCGAGTTGCAGTCGATCTGGCGTGTGGGCGCCGAGGATCGGCCGCCCGCCCGCTCACGGCACCATCTGCGGAGGTCCAGGTGCGCTGGCGCAACGACGACGAACAGTATGGCTGGGTCAGCATCGCGCTCCACTGGATCGCGGCGCTGGCGATTGTCGGCCTGTTCGCGCTGGGCCTGTGGATGACCGGCCTCAGCTACACCGACCCCTGGTACAACCGGGCGCCGGACATCCACCAGTCGGTCGGGATCCTGCTGATCGGCCTGATCGTCATCCGGCTGGCATGGCGCTGGACCAACCCGCTGCCGGCCCTGGAGCCCGGCATGCCGCCCTGGGAGCGCCTCGCCGCTCGCGCCGCCCACGCCACGATGTACCTGCTGATCGTAGTGGTGCTCGCCAGCGGCTACCTGATCCCCACCGCCGACGGCTCCTGGATCAGCGTGTTCGGGTGGTTCTCGGTTCCACCGGTGGTGCTGGGAATCGAGCGGCAGGAGGACTGGGCCGGCTGGGTGCACTACTGGGGCGCCTGGGCACTCATCGGGGTCGCCACGCTCCATACGCTGGCGGCACTGAAGCACCATTTCATCGAACGCGACCGCACGCTCCGCAAGATGCTGGGGCCGCGGTCCTGAATCCGAACCTACACAGGGAGGCAACTACCATGCGTTTTCACGCACCCGTCCTTGCACTCGCGCTGGCCGCCACTGCCGGACCGGCCGCGGCCGCAACCGAGCAGTACCAGCTCGACGAAGGCCACACCTTCATCACCTTCGAGGTGAGCCATATCGGCTATGCCTGGATCCCGGGCACGTTCAACGATTTCTCCGGCTCGTTCACGTACGACCCGGAGACCCGCAGCAATTCCAGCGCGGCCTTCACGATCAAGACCGCCTCGATCGACACCGAGCACGCCAAGCGCGACAAGCACATGCGCAGCGATGAATTCTTCAACGTGTCGAAATATCCGGAGGCCACCTTCAAGAGCACGTCGTACCGGCCCACCGGCAAGAACTCGGCGGTGATGAGCGGCGACCTGACGATCAAGGGCACGACCAGGAAGGTGGAGTTCAAGGTCCAGGAGCTGGCGGCACGCGAGGATCCCTGGGGCAACTTCCGACGCGGCTTCACAGCCAGCACGACCATCGACATGCGCGATTTCTCGATTGACGAATACGGCCTGCCCGAGGTGTCGCAGAAGGTCGATCTGCGCATCGCCGTCGAGGGCCTGCGCCAGTAACGGTCCCCTCTCGCGCCCGCCGGCCCCGTCCCACCGGGCGGCGGCGGGCGCGCCTTTTACCGGGTGATGCCACCGAAGCGTGAACCGCGTCACGCGCGGCGCCCCGGCCGAAGTCGAATGTTCCGGCCTGGACCGGTACGATGTCCGGGTCAACGACAGTCCCTGTCATCCTCCGGAGCATCCGGTCCATGCGCCTGCGCAACACGCACGCCAACTGGGGCGCGGTCGCCAAGTCCCTGCACTGGATCGTGGCGATCCTGGTCCTGACGAACCTGGGTCTCGGCTACTGGGCGGACGAGCTGCCGCGCTCGCCGGAGAAGGCCTACTGGTTCTACTGGCACAAGACCATCGGCCTGACCGTGCTGTGGCTGATGGCACTGCGGGTGTTGTGGCGGCTGGGCAGTCTGGTGCCACCTCTGCCACCTGCCACGCCCGCCTGGCAACGGATCGCCGCGGGCAGCAGCCACTTCCTGCTGTACCTGGCGCTGTTCGCCATGCCGATCTCGGGCTGGATCGTGCACTCGGCCGCCGACAGCGAGCTGGTGCTGTACGGCCTTTTCGCCGTCCCGGACATCGTGGCCGCCAGCGGCGAGCGCGCGGAGTGGATCGGCGACATGGCCGGGGCGATCCACTACTACCTGTTCATGACGCTGGCGGTGCTGATCGGGATCCACGTGCTGGGCGCGCTCAAGCACGCCATTCTCGACGGCGACGACGTGCTCAAGCGCATGCTGCCCTTCTCCCGCGCCAGCGACCCGATCCGGGGCGAGTGACCGCTCAGGCGGCGGGCACGATCACCAGGTGGGTCGGTGCCGCCTGGAGCACGCCGTTGACGACACTGCCGAGCACGTGGGCCAGCAAGGCCGAATGCCCCGCACGGCCGACCACCAGCAGGTCCGCACCCCCCTTTTTGCAGTACTCCGCCAGCGCCCGCGCGGGCATGCCGGTCAGGGCCCGGGTCGTGTGCTCCACGCCCTCGAGCTCGGCCGCGCTGTTCTGCACCAGGTCGGCCAGCCGCTCGGACGACGCGCGCTCGGACTCGGCCCGGCGATGCTCGGTCGGGATCAGCTCGCCGGCGAGGGCGTCCAGCGCCTGCAGCTCGTCCACCTCTTCAGCATGGACGATATGCAGCTTCGCACCGTAGCGGCGCGCCAGCCCGGCGGCGAAAGCCAGCGCGCGGCCCGCGTTCTCGGAGAAGTCGGTACCGAGCACGATGTTGCCGACCTCGGCGCGGCCGTGCTCGGGATGCACGATCACCAGCTCGCAGGGCGGATCCAGCGCCAGCGCCCTGGCCGTCGACCCGACCAGGAAACGCTCCCAGGCCCGCTTGCCGGTGCGCGCGACCACCAGCAGGTCGGCCTTGCTGTCGCGTACCGCCTCCGCCAGCTGCGTGGCCGGCGTACCCACCCGCACGTCGACGCCGGCCGGCTCGCCGCCGGTGGCCTCGGCGTACCACTGCGTCACCTTCTCCCGCGCCTGGTCCTGCAGCCGCGCCTCCTCGAGCAGTGCATAGGCCCCGCTCGCCCAGTTGGCAGCACTGATCTCGACCACGTGCACCAGGTGCACATCGGCGCCCCCGGCCTCGCCGAACCCCTGCGCCCAGACCGCCGCCGGCTTCGCGTTGTCCGACAGGTCGGTTGCCAGGAGCAGCTTCGCCTTGTTGCTCATCGATCATCTCCGGTGATGGCATGGACGCCGGAATCGGCCCTCGCCGTTGTCTGGGTGCAGTCTAGGCCGCGCTGAAGACCTCATTTTGACGGAGATCAACCCGGGGTGCCATTTGCGCCGGGACGCGCGGCCGCGATCGGCGGGGGTCGGTCGAGCGGCCAGTCGTAGCCGCTCCTTGCAGGGCGCTCGGCGACGGGTAGGATGGAATCCACGGTGATCCCGATGGCCGTCAACCGCACAAGCCGCTGCCCCACCCTCGCCCTGCTGCTCGCGCTGGCATCGGCGCTCGGGCTTGCGGCGGGCCCGGACGGGTCCCCGCCGAAGCGCGCCGAGGCCCTGTGGCGGGAGGCCGCCGGCCTCCACGTCGAGCAGCAATACGAGGCCGCAATCGAGCGCTTTCGCGCGTCGATCGCGCTGCACCCGAGCGCGCGTGCCCACACCTGGCTCGCCTGGTCGTTGAGCCACCTCGGTGACTACGAACGCGCCGTCGAGCACTGCCGCCGCGCGATCGCGCTCGACCCGGGCTACCCCAACGCCTACAACGACCTCGGCTCCTACCTGGTCACACTGGACCGGGCGCGCGAGGCCGAGCCGTGGTTGCGCCGGGCGCTGGAATTCGACGACTATTGCTGCCCGCATTATGCCTGGTACCACCTCGGCCGCGCCCAGCTTTTGCAGGGCCGCCCGGAGCAGGCCATGGGGTCGGTGGAGCGATCGTTGCAGCACCGCCCGAACTACCGCCCGGCGGTGCAGTTGCTGATCCTGCTGCGGCTACTGGACCTGCGGCCGGCGTGAGGGTGTGCGCCGGGTGTCCGGTCACGGCCGGGCCGATGCCGGGGCCCGGTCCAGCCGCCGAGGCCTGCTTCTCGACATCGTCATCACCAGCGCGGCGAAGCAATCAAGGACCGGGCGCAATACCCGCCTCCGGGCTGCTCCGTACTGCCGGGTCGCCTGCGGCTCCTCGCAGCGATGGCTACGCTGCGCGCGATGACGGCGGTATCGACCGGGACGCTGAATCGCGCTGGGTCAGGCGGGCCGAACCGGGTCAGCGCCGGAACTTCGACCCGGCCTCCTCGAAGGCGGACTTCAGCGATTTCCAGGCCGTCTCCACGCCCGCGCGGATCTCGTCCCAGGCCTCGTCGCCGGCAGTCGCCAGTTCCTTGCGTCGTGAATCCAGCTCGGCGATCCGTTCCTCGATCTCATCGACCCGCCGCTCGAGTTCCAGCCGGGCGTCGGCACTCGCGCCCGTTGCCTGCGCCTTCAGCTTGTCGAGCTCCGCCCGCCACTCGTCCAGCTGGCTCTGCAGCTTCTTCTGGTACTGCTCGCGCTCGCTCATGTTCCACTCCGGTGCCGTGGCCGATGTCATTGCGAGGAGCCGCAGGCGACGCGCCGGGATGCAGCAAACCGGGCGCGGCGACTGAACCCCTGGATTGCTTCGCTACGCTCGCAATGACGCCATATCGTGACCCCGCTCAGGCATAGATCCCCGGCGGTGGCTCGTAGGCGCGGCGCTCCTCGCCCTCGACCTTGGGCTTGATGTAGATCTCGACGCGCCGGTTGCGGCGGCGGCCCTCGTCGGTCTCGTTGCTGGCGACGGGCTGCTTCTCGCCCTGGCCGTAGTAGATGATGCGGTTGCCGTCGACACCGCGTTCGCGCAGGGCACGCCCGACTGCCTCGGCGCGGTCGCGCGACAACTGCAGGTTGTACCGGTCCGAGCCCACCGAGTCGGTATGGCCGACCACGTGGATCACGGTCTTGTCGTAGTCGGACAGGACCGTGCCGATCTTGTCGTAGGTGGAGCGGAACTGCGGCTGGATCTCGCTGCGGTCGAACTCGAAGGTCGCGTCGCTGGCGATCCCGAGCTTCAGGGTGTTGTCGCCGACCTCGGTGATGCGCAGCTGCTCACGCTCTCGCTCGTTCGCCAGCTGGCGCTCGAGATCGGCCCGCTGGCGGTCCATGTAGTCGCCGACGGCGGCGCCGACCATGGCGCCGGCGGCCGCGCCGATCACGCGGTCGCTCTGGTCGCCGCCGACGTTGTTGCCGATGATCGCGCCGGCGATGGCGCCGATGATGGCCCCGGTGTTGCGGCTGCGGTGCTCGCTGTCGGTCGCACAGCCGGCCACGAACAGGGACGTGGCCAGGGCGGCGGCCAGCAGGCCACGGGAAAGGGAACTGCTCGCTGGGTTCTGCATTGAGGCTCTCGATTCCGGGTTGGAGACGGCCGATTCTACGGCGAACGGCCGGGCGTTGACCATGAAATCACCCCGTCACCCAGGCCGCGCCCAATCCGGCACCACCCCGATCTCGATCCCGAACACGGCCAGGATCAGCGTGTACGCCAGCGCGGTGACCAGCACGATCCCGGCCAGGTTCAGCAGCAGTCCGGCGCGCGCCATCTGCGGGATCGTGACCCGGCCGCTGGCGAAGACGATGGCGTTCGGCGGCGTCGCCACCGGCATCATGAAGGCGCAGCTCGCGGCCACCGCCGCCGGCACGGCGAACAACAGCGGGTTCTCGCCCACGCTCAGCGCCAGCGCCGCGAGCACCGGCAGGAAGGCGGCGGTGGTGGCCGTGTTGCTCGTCAGCTCGGTCAGGAAGATCGTCACCGTCACCACCAGCAGCACCAGCACGACCTCGTGCCAGGCGCCGAAGCCGCTCAACGCCTCGCCGATCCAGGCCGCCAGCCCGGTGGCGCTGATCGCCGTGGCCAGGCTGAGGCCGCCGCCGAACAGGATCAGCACGCCCCAGGGCAGCCGCTGCGCGCTCTCCCAGTCCATCGCGAACACGCCGCGGCGGGCATCGACCGGCAGCACGAACAGCAGCAGGGCCGCAGCGATCGCGATCGCCGGGTCGGAAAGGCGGATCCCGAGCAGGTCGACGATCACCGGCCGCAGGATCCAGGTCAGCGCGGTAAGCGCGAACACCGCGGCGACGATCTTCTCGCCGCGGGAGATGCGGCCGAGGCCCTCGAGTTCCTCCCGGATCACCCCGGCCGCGCCCGCGATCTCGACCCGGCGCAGGGGGAACAGCACCCGGGTCAGCAGCAACCACGTGATCACCAGCATGATCGCGACCAGCGGCAGGCCGACCAGCATCCACTGGCCGAACCCGATCGTGTAGCCGTAGCTCTCGAGCACGAACGCGGCCAGCAGCGCGTTCGGCGGCGTCCCGATCAGGGTGCCGAGCCCGCCGATACTGGCCGCGTAGGCGATCCCCAGCAGCAGCGCGACGGCGAACGGCTCGGTCGCCGGCCCGTTCCCGTTTCCGGCACCGCCCCGGCTGGATACCAGCGGGATCACCGACATGGCGATCGGCAACATCATCACCGTGGTCGCGGTGTTGCTGACCCACATGCTCAGGCCGGCGGTGCCGAGCATGAAGCCGCCGATGAGCGTGTCCTGGCGCGAACCGGTCCAGCCGAGGATGTTCAGCGCGATCCGCCGGTGCAGGTTCCAGCGCTCCATCGCCAGCGCAATCACGAACCCGCCGAGGAACAGGAACACGATCGGGTTGGCGTAGGGCGCGGTCGCATCGCCGATCGGCAGCACCCCGAGCAGCGGGAACAGGGGGATCGGCAGCAGCGCGGTGGCGGGCACCGGCACCGCCTCGGTGATCCACCACAGCGCCATCAGCACCGCCACCGCCGCGGCCCGCCAGGCCGCCGGCTGCATGCCCTCCGGCGGCGGCAGCGCCAGCAGCAGCGCGAACACGGCGAGCCCGGCCAGGATCCGGATCCAGCGGGTCGAGGAGGTCTGAGGTTCAGTCGGCGCTGCCATGACTCGAGTCTATCCGCCGCCCGCACCCGGCGCCCGTGATTCGGCGCCTAGCCCCGCAACCGCTCGTTGCCCGGGTCATAAACGGCATCCAGCTCCACGTGCGCCCGGCGCATGCCGGCGCTGGTCTGCACCTCCAGCGCGACATCCTGCCGCACCAGCTCGGGCTCGATGTAGGCGAAGGCCAGGCTGCGCCCGACGCGGTGCCCGTAGGCGCCGCCCGTCGTCAGGCCCACGTGCTCCCCGTCGTGGTACACCGCCTCGTTGCCGAACACGTCACAGGGCACGTCGTCGTCGAAGGCCAGGTAGGCCAGCTGGATCCGCGTGCCATGCTCGAGTCGCTCGCGCACCGCCTCGACGCCGATGAACTCGCGGCTGCTGTCGATGAACCGCTGCATGCCCGCCTCGACGCCGGTGATCTCCTCGGTGAACTCGTGGCCCCACGCCCGATACATCTTCTCCATCCGCATCGCGTTGAAGGCGTAGCCGCCGAAGTCGCGCAGGCCGTAGTCGACGCCGACGCGCTGCAGCGATTCGTAGATCGATGGCAGTTGCCAGCTCGGCATGTGCAGCTCGAAGCCAAGCTCGCCCGCGTACGACACGCGGATCGTGCGCACCGGTGCGCTGTCGAAGGTGATCGTGCGGCAGGTGAGCCACGGGAAGGCCGCGTTCGAGAGGTCGTCGCGGGTCAGCTCCTGCAGCAGCTCACGTGAGCGCGGCCCGGTGACGAGCACGCCGCCGAGTGCGTCGGTCCGGTTCTCGATCACGACGTCGAAGCCATCGGCGTGCCGCTGCATCCAGTGCAGGTCGCGCTGCTCGGAGGCGATCGGCCCGACCAGGAAGTACCGGTCCTCGGCAAGGCGGGTGATCGACTGCTCCGTCATGATGCCGCCGTTGGGGCCGTGGAACAGCGTCAGGGCGATCCGCCCGTCCTTCGCCGGCAGCCGGTTGCAGGACAGGCGATCGAGGAACGCGCCCGCATCCGGCCCGGCAACCTCGAAGGTGGCGGCCCCGGAGACGTCGATCACGCCGACCCCGTCCTGCACGGCACGGCATTCCTCGGCGGCGACGGCGTGCGCGGCCGAGCGTTCCCAGGTCGGCGGCTCCTCGCGTACCTTCTCGGTGCGGAACCACAGCGGCTTCTCGTAGCCCTGGACCACCCCGTGGACCGCGCCCTTGCGTTCCAGCATGCCGTGCAACGGACTGATCCGCTTCAGCCGCCCGATGCCCCGGTTCTCGTTGGCACCCATGGCGGTGTACATCACCTCGTAGGACTCGATGCCCTTGGCGATCTGGTAGCCGCGGTCGGCCCAGGGACCGAAGCGGCGGGTGTCCAGCGGCGCCATGTTCAGCTCGGTCTGGCCGTGCACCATCCACTGCGCCATGTACTTGCCGAGCCCGCCCTGGGCGATGCCGATGCTCGAGCCGCAGAAGTTCCAGAAGTTGCGCAGGCCGGCGACCGGGCCGGCCAGCACGTTGTCGTCCGGGCTGTGGGTGATCGGGCCGTTCACCACCGTGTGGATGCCGACCTCGCCGAACGCCGGGGTCAGCTCCATCGCCCGCTCCAGGAACGGCATCAGCCGCTCGACATCGCCCGGGAACAGCTCGCGATCGAACGACCAGTCCATGCCGTCGAGCGCCCACGGCCGCGAGCCGAAGGTCTCGTACGGCCCGACCAGGAAGCCCTTGCCCTCCTGGCGGA
>JAWWAE010000017.1:0-24336 GCA_033721835.1 Halofilum sp. (in: g-proteobacteria)
GGGGGCATTGGTGCCGCCGATCTCCTGGCCGGCCTGGCGGTCCGGGGTGACCAGTTCCAGCGCAGCGCCGTCCCGCACCAGGTATTCGGCGCAGGTCAGGCCGGGGTGCTGGCCGTTGTCGTCGTAGAGCAGGATCTCGCCGGCGGCATCGAAGTGGCCGCCCAGCACATCCCAGGTCGTCTCGACCAGGTCCTCGCCGGCCTGCAGGAAGCTCGTGTTCGGCAGACCGCCGGTGGCGACGATGACGATGTCGGGCGACTCGGCCCGGATCTCGTCGGCCTCGGCGTAGGTGTTGTAGCGGATACCGACCCCCAGGTGCTCGAGCTCGGCCAGGCGCCAGTCGATCACGCCGATCAGTTCGCGCCGCCGCTCGGGCACCGCCGCCAGCGCCACCTGGCCCCCGGCGCGATCGGCGGCCTCGAACACGACCACCTCGTGGCCGCGCGCGGCGCACACCCGCGCCGCCTCGAGTCCGGCCGGGCCGGCGCCGACCACGACCACCTTCCGCCGCGGCCCGTCGGTCGGCTCGATCGCCTGCGGCAGCTCGCGCTCGCGGCCGGTGGCCGGGTTGTGGATGCACAGCGCCTCACCCGCCTCGTAGATGCGGTCGATGCAGTAGCCGGCACCGACGCACGGCCGGATGCGGTCCTCCTGACCGGCGGCGACCTTCTGCACGATGTGCGGATCGGCCATGTGCGCGCGGGTCATGCCGACCATGTCGAGCTTGCCCTCGCGGATGGCATGGCGCGCCGTGGCGATGTCGTTGATGCGGTTCGCGTGGAAGGTCGGGATGCCGCCGAGCTCGGCGCGGATCCCGCCGGCGAACTCGAGCTGCGGACCCTGCGGGGTGCCCATATTCGCGATCACGCGCGACAGGGCCTGGTCGGTCTCGATGTGGCCCTGGATGACGTTGACGAAATCGAGCTCCCCGTTCGCGGTCAGCATGCGCGCGATGGCCAGCCCGTCGTCGCGGGTCAGGCCGCCCGGCAGCTCCTCGTCGAAGACCATGCGGATGCCGAGCACATAGTCGTCGCCGACCCGGCGGCGGACCTCCGCGATCACCGCGCGCGCAAAGCGCGTGCGGTTCTCCAGCGAGCCGCCCCACTCGTCATCGCGGTGATTCGTCAAGGGTGACCAGAACCCGTCCATCAGGTGGCCGTAGGCCTGCAGCTCGATGCCGTCGAGGCCACCCTCGCGGCAGCGCCGTGCGGCCTCGCCGTAGGCGCGCACGATGCGCTCGATGTCGTGCTCCTCGATGATCTTCGGAAACGCGCGGTGCGCGGGCTCGCGCACGCAGGACGGGTACACCAGCGGCAGCCAGTCCGCGGTGTAGTTGCTGCTGCGGCGGCCGAGGTGGGTGAGCTGGGTCATGACCGCGCAGTCGTGCGCGTGCACGGCGTCGGCCAGGCGCCGGAAGTGCCCGACGATCTCCTCGCGGCCGGCATCGAGGTTGCCGAAGGCCGGTGGCGAGTCCGGCGCCACGATGGTCGAGCCGCCGATCATGGTCAGGGCGATGCCGCCCTTCGCCTTCTCCACGTGGTAGGCGATATAGCGGTCACCCGGCATGCCGTCGACCGAGTAGGCCGGCTCGTGGCTGGTCGACAGGATGCGATTCTTCAGTTCGAGCTCTTTCAGCCGGAACGGCTGCAGCAGGGGATCATTGGCCATGGTGAGCGGGCTCGCGAGCGGCGTGGTGAGGGTCGTTGCGCGAAAGCACAGTAGGTCCGGGCTGATCGGCGGTCAATTCGATGACTCGAACATCACGACCTGGCGCAGCGCCTCGCCCCGGTCGAGGCGGTCGAAGCCCTCGTTCAGCTGGTCGGGGTGAAGCGTGTGCGTCAGCAGCCGGTCGACCGGCAGGCGCCCGCGACGGAACAGGCCAATGAAGCGCGGTACGTCGCGGGCGGGTACGCAGCTGCCGACGTAGCTGCCCTTCAGTGTACGTTCCTCCGTGACCAGGGTGACGGGCGGCAGCGACAGGCGGGCACCCGGATGCGCGAGGCCGGCCGTGACCGTGGTCCCGCCCCGGCGCGTCAGGCCCCAGGCGAGTTCCAGCGCCGGCACCGAGCCCGCGGTCTCGACCGCCACGTCGACCCCGCCGCGCGTGAGTTCGTGCACCGCCGCCACCGCGTCCGCGCCATCCGCGCGGATGGTGTCGGTGGCGCCGAGATCCCTCGCCGTCTCCAGCTTGGAATCCAGCAGGTCGACGGCGACGACCCGGCCGGCGCCGGCGGCGAGCGCGCCCAGCAGCCCGGCCATGCCGACCCCGCCCAGCCCGACGATGGCGACGCTCTGACCCGCGCGCACGCCGGCGGTATTGACCACGGCACCGACGCCGGTCAGCACCGCGCAGCCGAACAGGGCCGCATGCTCGAATGGCAGCTCGCGATCGATCTTCACCAGGGAGCGCCGGGACACGACCGCGTGGTCGGCGAAACCGGACACCCCAATGTGGTGATGGATCGAGTCCTCGCCGCGATGCAGGCGCCGTTCTCCGGACAGCAGCGTCCCGGCCACGTTGGCCGCATTGCCGGGCTCGCACAGTGCCGGCCGCCCCTCCGCACAGGGCAGGCAGTGGCCGCAGCCGGGGACGAACACCATGACCACGTGATCCCCGGGCTGCAGGTCGTCGACCCCGGGCCCGACGGCCTCGACCACCCCGGACGCCTCGTGACCCAGCGCCATCGGCGTCGGCCGCGGCCGGTCGCCGTTGATCACCGACAGATCGGAATGGCACAGCCCCGCGGCGCGCACCGCGACCAGCACCTCGCCCGCGCCCGGCGGGTCGAGCGTCAGCTCCTCGATCCGCAGCGGGCGGCTGCGGGCGTACGGGCGCTCGGCACCCATGGCCTCGAGTACGGCCGCCCTGATCCTCATCGACTCCCGAACCTCCCCGCGCCGCCGGCCGTGCCCGGCCAGCCCGCTCAGTCGTCGGTCGTGTAGCCCTCGATGATGTAGCCGCCCGACTTGTCGTCATGCTGCAGTGTCAGCAGGCCGCGGTCGCGGGCCTCCTCCAGCACCTCGCCGAAGCTGCGGAAGCCGTGGTAGCCCTCGCTGAAGCCGGGCTTGCGGCGCTTCAGCGCCTGCTTGACCATCGAGCCCCAGACCTTGTCCTCCTCGCCGCGCTCGCGGAACAGGTCCTCGACCGTCGCCATGACCAGGTCGATCGCCTCCTGCCGTCGGTCGTCGGCCGCCTGGCTGTCGCCGTTGTCCGCCGTGTCGGCGGCCTCGGCCTTGTCCGCGCGCTTCTTCTTCGATGCGCTCTTCTTGCCCGAACGGCGCTTGCGCCGGCCCGGCTTCTCCGAGTCGCGCACCAGGTCGTCGTAGAAGATGAACTCGTCGCAGTTGGCGGTCAGCAGGTCCGAGGTGGAACTCTTCACGCCGACGCCGATGACCAGCTTGGCGTTCTCGCGCAGCTTGCTCACCAGCGGCGAGAAATCGGAGTCGCCGCTGACGATGACGAAGGTGTCGACATGCGACTTGGTGTAGCAGAGGTCGAGCGCGTCCACGACCATTCGGATGTCGGCAGAGTTCTTGCCGGACACGCGCACGTGCGGGATCTCGATCATCTCGAACGAGGCCTCGTGCATCGCCGGCTTGAACTTCTTGTAGCGGTCCCAGTCGCAGTACGCCTTCTTGACCACGATGTTGCCCTTCAGCAGCAGCCGCTCGAGCACACGGTTGATGTCGAAGGCGGCGTACTTCGCGTCGAGCACGCCCAGGGCAATATTCTCGAAATCGCAGAAGACCGCCATGCTGCGGGTGTTGTTGCGCTCGGCCATTTGACCTCCAGATAACGAGCCGGTGTTTCGCGAAAAAGGGCGGGACCACCGAAGGCACCGAAAAGACACCGAAAACACCGAAAGACTGGGAAAGATGCGACCCAACGATCGTCGATCTGGTGTCGCACCGTGGTCAGCCGCAACGAGCCGTCGAACTCCGCGTCCAACACCACAACTCCGAAACGGTGGCGCGACCACCCCGAGACGACACCGACCGTTGCATGCATCATTTCATCGGATTTCTCGGTACCTTCGGTGTCCTTCGGTGTTTTCGGTGGTCGCGTCCTCCCTCACCACGGCAACGAGCGCAACGGATTGCGTCCTCACCCCACCTCGGCCTCGAATTTCGGCAGCCTGTGCAATGCCGCCTCGACCTCGGCCTCGGGATAGTCGAAGTCCTCGAGATCGCCCGCGAGGTACTTGTCGTAGGCGGCCATGTCGAAATGACCGTGGCCGGACAGCGTGAACAGGATGGTCCTCGCCTCGCCGCTCTCCTTGCAGCGCAGCGCCTCGTCGATCGCGCCGGCCGCCGCATGGGCCGACTCCGGCGCGGGCACGATGCCCATCGTCTGCGCAATCAGCTGGCCGGCGCGGAAGGTCTCGCTCTGCTGCGGCGCCACCGCCTCGAGGATGCCGTCGTGGTAGAGCTGCGACACCAGCACGGAGTCGCCGTGATAGCGCAGGCCGCCGGCATGGATGCCCGGCGGCATGAAGTCGTGACCCAGCGTGTACATCTTCATGATCGGCGTCAGCCCGACCGAGTCGCCCCAGTCGTAGGCGAAGTGCCCGCGCGTCAGCGTCGGGCAGGAGGCCGGCTCGCAGGCCACCAGGCGGATGTCCCGGCCGGCGGCCTTGTCGGCCAGGAACGGGAACATGATGCCGCCCACGTTGGAGCCGCCGCCACAGGGCGCGAAGATGGCGTCGGGGTAGTCGCCGGCGATCTCGAGCTGCCGCTTCGCCTCCTGGCCGATCACCGTCTGGTGCAGCAGGACGTGATTCAGCACCGAGCCGAGCGCGTAGTTCGTGTCCTTGCGACCGGCTGCCTCCTCGACCGCCTCGGAGATGGCGAGACCGAGCGAGCCCGGGTTGTCCGGGTCCGCCGCCAGCGCCTCGCGCCCGGCCTGGGTGAGTTCCGACGGGCTCGGGATCACCTCGCCGCCCCAGAGCTGCATCATCGACTTGCGGAAGGGCTTCTGCTCGTAGCTCACCCGCACCATGAAGATGCGCACCTCGAGGTCGAACAGCTGTCCCGCGAGCGCCAGCGACGAACCCCACTGGCCAGCGCCGGTCTCCGTGGTCAGCCGGTGGATGCCGGCCTCGTGGTTGTAGTACGCCTGCGCCACCGCCGAGTTCGGCTTGTGCGAGCCGGCCGGGCTCACCCCCTCGTACTTGAAGTAGATCCGTGCCGGCGTGCCCAGCCGCTGCTCGAGACGCAGCGCCCGGTACAGCGGCGACGGCCGCCACAGCGCCAGTGCCTCGCGCACCGGCTGCGGGATCTCGATCCAGCGCTCGGTCGATACCTCCTGCTCGATGATGCCGGGCGGGAACAGCGCCGCCATCGCCTCCGGCGGCACCGGCTGCCCGTCGGGGCCGAGGTACGGCGCTGGCGGGTTCGGCATGTCGGCGACGACGTTGTACCAGTGGGTCGGGATGTCCGACTCCGGCAGCAGGATCTTCTGTTCGACCAACGCGGTGTCTCCGGGCAGGTACAGCGCGATGGTACTGCCCCCGACCGCACGGAAGCCACTTCGGCGCCGGCCAGCCGGGGTGCGGGCCGTCCGACGGGCGGCAGCAAAACCGTGACGCCTGAACTTGCGCGCGGGCGGGCGGCGGCCGAAAATACGCGGCCTTCAGCGCCCGGATTGCGGGCCGCCACGTCCGGAACCGCCACCCGATGAAACGTCTCGCCGTCGCGCTGTTCGCCTGGTGCGTCCTCGCCACCGCCGTGCCCGCGGACGACTCGCCGCTGCCGCGGCCGGCCGCGCTGCAACCGGCGGTCGACTTCTGGACCCGCGTCTACACCGAGGTGGACACGGACGCCGGCCTGATCCACGACCGCGACAACCTGGCGGTGGTGTACGAGGTGGTTCGGCTCGACCCCGAGGGCAGCCGGCGTTCGCGGGTGCGCGAGGTCCGCGCCAGCAAGAGGCACTACAAGCAGATCCTGCTGCGCCTGTCCAAGGGCCGGCGCGACGGTCTCAGCGCCGAGGAGCAGCGGGTGCTGTCGCTGTGGCCCGACGACGTCTCGAACTCGCGCCTGCGGCGGGCCGCCTACAACATCCGCTTCCAGCTCGGCCAGGCCGACAAGTTCCGCGCCGGCCTGGTGCGCTCGGGCGCCTGGGAACCGCACATCCGCCGGACCCTGCTCGAGATGGGGCTGCCCGAGGAGCTGGCGGCGCTGCCGCACGTCGAGTCCTCGTTCAATCCCGATGCCTGGTCGCGGGTCGGTGCCGCCGGCATCTGGCAGTTCACGCGCGCCACCGGGCGACGCTACATGCGTGTCGATCACGTGGTCGACGAGCGCATGGACCCGTTCGCCTCCTCGGTCGCGGCCGCGCGGCTGCTGCAACACAACTATTCGGTCACCAAGGACTGGGCACTGGCGATCACGGCCTACAACCACGGCCTGGCCGGCATCCGCCGCGCGGCGCGCCGCGTCGGCAGCAATGACATCGCCGACATCGTCGAGCGCTACGACGGCCGCAACTGGGGCTTCGCCTCGCGCAACTTCTACGCGGCGTTCCTCGCCGCCGTCGACGTCGATTTCCACTCGGAGAAGCACTTCGGCGACGTGCAGCGGCACGAGCCGCTGCGGACCGAGACCGTGGAGCTGCCCTTTTATGCCCCGATCGATGCACTGGAGCGGGCCTTCGACGTACGCCCCCACCGCCTGCGCGAGCTCAACCGGGCGCTGCGCCAGCCGATCTGGGACGGGATCAAGCGCGTGCCACGCGGCTACGAGCTGCGCATCCCCGCGCGATCGGCTCCGGGCAGCCCGTCCGCCGAGGAGCTGCTGGCCAGGGTGGGGCGCGAGCACCGTTACTACGCCCAGATCCCGGACCAGTACCACCGCGTGCGCCGCGGAGAGTCGCTGTCGCTGATCGCCTCGCGCTACCAGGTGTCGGTGCGCGAACTGATGGCCCTGAACAACCTGCGCAATGCCAACCTCATCCGCGCCGGCCAGCGGTTGCGCCTGCCGGTGCCCGAGGCCGACCGCTCGCTGGCCCGGCACGAGGTCTACCAGGTACGCCGCGGCGACACCCTGTCCGGGATCGCGGCCCGCGCCGGCCTGAGCACCTCGAGGCTGGCGGCCATGAACGGGCTGGACGATGTCCACTCGATCCAACCGGGCCAGGAGCTGCGCCTGGCCGAGTCGGCGCCACCGACCGAGCCCGAGACCGGGAAAACCCGGGTCGCCACGGCCGCGACCGGCACGGACCGGGAAGCGGGTGTCTCGCCGGCAGCGGAGCCCGAGGCCGAGCCGGAGGCCGACGCCACGCCTGCGGCCGCCGAGACCGCGCCCGAGCCGGAGATGGCCGAGGCCGACGCCGCCGACGCGTCGCCCGCGGGTGCCGACGCGGACACACCGCCGGCCACCGCCGCAGCCGCCGCACGCGCGGATTCCCAGCTCGCCCGGCTGGAGGCGCTCGACACGCCACCGGTCGCCGGCAGCGCCGGCGAGGCGGGGGCCGGGGCCCGGGCGAACGGGGACGAGGCGGTGACGGCGGACGACTCGGTCAGCACCGCCACGGTCGCCGAGGGCACCCCCAGCCTGGCGGCGGACCCCAGCGACTACGCCGTGGCCGACGACAACACGATCGAGATCCAGGCGGCCGAGACGCTCGGCCACTACGCCGAGTGGCTGGACCTGCGCGCCAGCCGGCTGCGGCGGGTCAACGGCATGCGCTATGGCACGCCGCTGGTCATCGGCCATCGGCTGAAGCTGGACTTCAGCCGCGTCGAGCCCGCGACCTTCGAGCAGCGCCGGCTGGCCTACCACGAGCAGTTGCAGGCACGCTTCTTCGAGCAATTCCGCATCACCGGGACCGAGACCGTGCTGGTGCGCAAGAACGATTCGCTGTGGACCCTGTCGCGGCGCTCGGACAACGTGCCGGTGTGGCTGTTACGCCAGTACAACCCGGACCTCGATTTCGACGCGCTGCACCCCGGCAACCCGGTCAACATGCCGATCCTCGAGCGTCAGCCGAGCGCCGACGAGGAGGGCGGCGACCCGGTCGAGGTCGCCGAGAACGTTAACGAGGAATGACCGGCAGGGCCGCAACGGCCGCTGCCTGGACCGAACCGCGATGATCGCCCTGCCGGGCCGCTACGCCTTCGTCGACGTCGAGACCACCGGCACCGACCCCGCGCGCAACCGCGTGATCGAGGTCGCCATCGTCACGCTCGACGATGGCGAGGTGGTCGAAGAGTGGTCCAGCCTGGTCGATCCCGAGTGCCCCATCCCGCCGACGATCACCGGCATGACCGGCATCGACGACACCATGGTCGCCGGCGCACCCGCCTTCTCGCGGCTCGCCGACGAGGTCCTCGAGCGCCTCGAGAGCCGGGTCTTCGTCGCGCACAACGCGCGCTTCGATTACGGTTTCCTGCGCAACGAGCTGCACCGGGCCGGCGCCACACTGCGGGCCCGGCAGCTGTGCACGGTGCGGCTGTCGCGGGCCCTCTACCCCGGCTGCCGCGGCCACGGGCTGGATGCCCTCATCGCCCGCTTCGGGCTCTCCTGCGACGGCCGTCACCGGGCCCTGGGCGACGTCCGCGCGACGATCGACTTCGTGCACGCCGCGCTCGCCGACCGCGGGGCGGAGGCCGTCGAGGCAGCGGTCGCGCAGCAACTGGAGGGCCCGGCGCTGCCGCCGGGGCTGCCCGCCGGCGCGCTCGACGACCTGCCCGCGGGACCCGGCGTCTACCTGTTTTACGGCGACGGCGACGCGCTGCTCTACGTCGGCAAGAGCACCGGGCTGCACGGTCGCGTGCGCTCGCACTTCGCCGGCGACCACCGGACGCAGAAGGCCGCCCGCCTGGCACAGACGGTGACGCGCGTGGACTGGATCGAGACGGCCGGCGAACTGGGCGCCCTGCTGCGGGAGGCCGAACTGATCAAGCAACGGCAGCCACTGCACAACCGGCGGCTGCGCCGCAGCGGCACCCAGGTCCTGCTGGCGCTGGCCGAGGACGCCGAGGGCTACCTCGGGGCCCGCACGGTCTCGGCGCGGGCCCTGCCGGAGATGCCGGAGGCGGCCTGGTTCGGACCCTGGAGCGGCGAGCGCGCCGCCCGGCGCCGGCTGCGCCAGGTCGCCGAGGAGCAGGGCCTGTGCCCGCGCCGGCTCGGGCTGGAGCGCCCCGGCCACGGGCCCTGCTTCGCCCGCCAGCTCGGCCGCTGCCGCGGCGCCTGCGACGGCGGCGAATCGCCGGCGCGCTTCAACCTGCGCCTGCTCGAGGCGCTGGGACCGGAGCGCGTCCCGCACTGGCCCTGGTCGGGCCCCGCCGTCGTGCGCGAGGACGCCGCGGTCGCCGACCGCAGCGAGTGGCACCTGTTTGACCGCTGGTGCTATCTCGGCAGCACCGGCGACCCGTGCGAACTCGCGGAGCTGGCGCAGCGCCCCCGGGTATTCGACCGCGACCACTACCGGACGCTGCTGCGCTGGCTGCAACGTCGCCCGGACAGCGCCCGCCCGCTCGAAGAGCGCGCGCCGGGACGCGGCCGACGCGCAGCCTCGCGGCTGTCGTAGAATCCCGGGGCAGCGAGCGCGGGGCAATCCATGGCAGGCAATCCTCACCGCATCGTGGTCGTCGGCGGCGGGTCCGGCGGGCTCAAGCTCGCCACCCGGCTCGGTCATCGCTACCGCCGCGACCCCTCCGCCCGCGTCACGCTGGTCGACGCGGCGCTCACCCACGTGTGGAAACCGCTGCTGCACGAGATCGCGGCCGGCACGCTCGATGCCCACGACGACGAGTGCGACTACATCGCGCACGCCCGCGCGCACCACTTCACCTTCGTCTGGGGACGCATGGACGGGCTCGACCGGTCCGCGCGACAGATCCGGCTGGAGCCGCTGCAACAGGCGGGGGATGAGGCGGCGCCGGCGCGGCGGCTGGACTACGACACGCTCGTGCTCGCGGTCGGCAGCGTCAGCAACGACTTCGGCGTGCCCGGCGTGAGCGAGCACTGCTTCAGCCTCGACACCGCCGAGGAGGCGGAGCGCTTCCGCCAGGAACTGTTCCGGGCCTACCTCCGGGCCAGCGACACGGCGGCGGGCGAGATCGACATCGCCATCGTCGGCGCCGGCGCCACCGGCGTCGAGCTCGCCGCCGAGCTCGACAAGATGCGTCATGCCCTGGCCGACTACGGTGCCTGCACGATCGACCCGGTGCACGACACGCGACTGGTGATCCTGGAACGAGCGCCGCGGCTGCTGCCGGGCCTGCCCGAGGAACTCGCCGAGGCGACGCGGGAACAACTCGAGCGCCTCGGCATCGAGACCCGGCTGGGCGAGGAGGTCGCCGAGATGCTGCCCGAGGGCATCCGCCTCCGTTCCGGCGAGCTCGTCGCCGCGCGCTTCAAGGTGTGGGCGGCGGGGGTCGCCGCGCCGGCATTCCTGCGCGACCTCGATGGCCTGGAGACGAACGCGCGCGGCCAGCTCGCGGTGCGGCCGACGCTGCAGACCACCCGCGACCCGGACATCTTTGCCCTCGGCGACTGCGCGGCCTGTCCGCTGCCGGCCGGGGACGGACAGGTGCCGCCCCGTGCGCAGGCCGCCGACCAGCAGGCCGGCTTCCTCGCGCGCAACCTGCCGCGTCACCTGGCCGGCCGCGCGTTGCCCGAATACCGCTATCGCGACCGCGGCGCACTGGTCAACGTGCACGACAGCGCCTTCGGCACCCTGATGGGCGCCCTGCTCGGCCGCGTCACGCTCGAGGGCTGGGTCGCGCGTGCCAGCTACCGCTGGCTCTACCGGGCGCACCAGCGCGCACTGCACGGGCCGCTGCGGGCGGGGATGCTGCTGCTGGCCGACCTGGTCTCGCGGCGGACACGCCCACGCCTCAAGCTGCACTGAGCCCGGCCGCGGCTACCGTTCCCCGCCGCTGCGCAGCGCGTGCCAGAGTGTCGGGATATTGTCGCGCGGGCCGGCGGCCAGCAGCGTGATCAGGCTCTGCTCGAGCCCGGCCAGCAGGGCCAGCGGGGCGCCGATGTACAGCAGCCACGGGAGCTCGAAGGCGAACAGCACGAACAGCCCGGCGGCGCTGAGGGCCACCGCCAGCTTGGCCGACCAGGTGTGATAGCTGGAGAGCCGATGGAAGCGCAGCAGGGCCAGCGCGCCCGGCAGGGCATAGCCGACGATGATGAGCGCGATCCAGGGCGCCTCGCGCAGCAGCAGCTCGGGCCACAGCCACCAGCCGCCGAGGGGCACGGCGACGTAGAGGGCGAAGTCGGCGGTGCTGTCGAGGCGGATGCCCAGCTTCGTGATCGCGTCGAAACGGCGCGCGATCCAGCCGTCCAGCGCATCCGACAGCACCGACACCAGTAGCAGACCCAGGAATGCCAGCGGCTGGCCGTGCCAGGCGAGCAGCAGCAGCGCCGGCACGGACGCGAGCCGCAACGCGCTGAGTACGTTGGGCAGATGACGGATCATTGCAGCGCCATCCCGGCATTGCGCCAGTCTCGATAGTGCACCTTCATCGCGGCACGCGCACCATGTCGGCCCAGCCGTAGATGTCGCCCGCCCGCCGGAACAGATAGGGGGTCGCGCCGCGCTCGCTGTAGTAGCGCGGACGCGGGATGCGGGCCGCGAGCATGGACGCCTGCCAGCGGCCGAGCTGGTGCGCCCCGATGCCGTAGTAGTGCGCGGCCGCGGCCTCGACCCCGAACACGCCGTCGCCCCACTCGATCAGGTTCAGGTACAGCTCGAGGATGCGCCGCTTGGACAGCGTGGCGTCGAGCATCAGGGCCAGCAACGCCTCCTGCCCCTTGCGCCAGTAGCTGCGTTCGGGCGACAGGAACAGGTTCTTCGCCAGCTGCTGGCTGATGGTCGAGCCGCCGCGGACCACCTCGCCGGCCGCGCGGTTGTCCATGAACGCCTCGCGCAGGGCCGTCCAGTCGATCCCGTTGTGGTCGACGAAACGCGCGTCCTCGGCCGCGATCACGGCCCGCTTGAGCCAGGGCGAAATCCGGTCGTAGCCCACCCATTCGTGCGCCAGCCGCGGGTCGCGACCGGCCGCCCGTCGCTGCTCCTGCCGCAACTGCATGAAGGCGGTGGTCGAAGGGTTGTCCTGCGCGAGCTCGCGGATGCGCAGGTAATAGCCCGCCTGCAGCAGCGCGACGGCGAGGATCGCCACCAGCAGCAACAGGGCGAACGCGCGGCGGAGACGGGGCAGGATTCCAGGGCGAGGAGACGGGCGCATCGATGCTTGCGGGTCGGGGGGCGAACCCCGCATCGTAGCGCGATCCGGCGGCCGACGGGTCATCGGCAATCCATTCCGGCGGGACTTGCATGAGCGGCGATCAGGCGGCACTCGAACTCAACGACGTCAGCTACGGCTACCTCGAGGCAGGCCGGCACCACGTCGTGCTGCACGAGGTCGCGCTCGACGTGGCCGCGGGCGAGACCGTGGCCATCGTCGGCCGCAGCGGTGCCGGCAAGTCGACCCTGCTGAACCTGATCGGCGGGCTGGCCCCGCCGGAGTCCGGCCGCATCCGCGTCGGCGGCCACGACCTGGCGACGCTGGGCGAGCGCGGCCGCACGCTGCTGCGCCGCCGCCACATCGGCTTCGTCTACCAGTTCTTCAACCTGATCGACACGCTCGACGTCGAGGACAACGTGCTGCTGCCGCTCGAGCTCGACGGCGGCGCGGACGCGGCGGGGCGCGAACGCGCCCGGCAACTGCTGGCGGAGGTCGGGCTCGCGGACCGGGCGCGGGCACGACCGGACCGGCTGTCGGGCGGCGAGCAGCAGCGGGTCGCCGTGGTGCGCGCACTGGCCCACCGCCCCGGCCTGGTGCTCGCCGACGAGCCCACCGGCAATCTCGACGCCGAGACCGGTGAGGCGGTGCTGGCGCTGCTCGACCGGCTGGTCCGCCGGGGCGGCCACAGCCTGGTTCTGGTCACCCATTCCGACACCGTGGCCGGCGTGGCCGACCGCGTCCTGCGGCTGGCCGATGGCCGCCTGGCCGCGGCCTGACCACGATGCCGCCCCGCGCCGCCCCGCGCCTGCCGCGCTGGCGCCTCGCCAGCCTGCGCTGGCTCGGCCGCCACCCGTGGCAACTCGGGCTGGCGCTGGCCGGGATCACGCTCGGCGTCGCGGTCATGGTCGCGGTCGACCTGGCAACGGGCAGCGCCCGCCGCGCCTTCGACCTGTCGATGCAGCAGGTCACCGGCGACGCCAGCCATCGCATCGTCGGCGCCCCCACCGGTCTCAACGAGGACTTTTTCCGGCGGCTGCGGCTCGAGCTCGGGGTCCGCTCCAGTGCCCCCGTGGTCGAGGGCTTCGCCGAGGCCGGGGGCGAGACCCTGCGCGTGCTCGGCGTCGACCCGCTGGCGCCGGTCGGCCCGGCGCCGCGGCTGGCCGACGTCGAGGGCGCGGCGCTGGAGGCGCTGCTGACCGAGCCCGACACGGCCCTGCTGGCGGGCGTCACCGCGCGCCGGCTCGGGCTCGGGCCCGGCGAGCCGCTGCCACTGTCGATCGCCGGCTCGAGCCGCGAGGCGCGGCTGCTCGGCCTGATCGAGCCCGCGACCGGTCCGCCGGCCGCGGTCGACGGGCTGCTCGTGGTCGACATCGCCACCGCGCAGGAATGGTTCGACCGCCTCGGCCGGCTCGACGCCATCGACCTCGAGCTGACCGCGGCACGGGCCGAGGCCCTGCGCGCCGAGCTGCCGCCGGGGCTGGTGCTGGAGGGCGCCGACACGCGCCGCCGTCAGGCCGAGCAGATGACCTCCGCCTTCCGCACCAACCTGCGGGCGATGGGCCTGCTGGCGCTGGTGATCGGGGTGTTCCTGAT
Source organism: Halofilum sp. (in: g-proteobacteria) (assembly GCA_033721835.1). Taxonomy (GTDB): domain Bacteria; phylum Pseudomonadota; class Gammaproteobacteria; order XJ16; family Halofilaceae; genus Halofilum. The sequence continues at coordinate 13,797 of JAWWAE010000017.1, forward strand.
CTACAACACCATGACCTTCTCCGTCCTGCAGCGCCGCCGGCTGCTCGGGACGCTGCGCGCGCTCGGTGTCACCCGCGGCCAGCTGGTCGGTCAGATCGTCGCCGAGACCCTGCTGCTGGGTGCGGTCGGCACCGCGCTCGGCCTCGCGGCCGGCACCCTGCTCGCCCAGGGCCTGGTCGGGCTGGTCACGCGCACCATCAACGACCTGTACTTCGTGCTCACGGTCTCGGGCCTGTTCCCGTCGGCCGCCGACCTGGCGCGCGGAGCCGCGATCGGGCTCGGCGCGGCGCTGCTGGGCGCGCTTGGGCCCGCGCTCGAGGCCGCCGGCGCCCCGCCCGACAGCGCCGGGCGCCGCTCGGTGATCGAGCACCGCGGCCGGCGGCTGGCGCCGTGGCTGGCGCTGTTCGGGATCGGCCTGCTCGCGGCCGCCGCCGGCCTGTTGCAGGTCCCCGGTATCGGCGCGGGCTTCGCCGCATTGTTCGGGCTGATCCTGGGCGCCGCCTGCCTCATGCCCGCCGCGCTGCTGCTGCTGGTGCCCCCGCTGGCGCGCGCCCTGCACCGGCTCGCCGGCCCGCTCGCCGCGCTCGCCACGCGCGGGGTCGCGACCGCGCTATCGCGTACCGGCCCGGCGGTGATCGCGCTGGCGATCGCGCTGTCGGCGATCGTCGGGGTCGAGGTCATGATCACCAGCTTCCGCACCACGGTCGAGGCCTGGCTCGGGCGCACGCTGTCCGCCGACCTCTACGTGACGGCCCCGCAGCGGGTGGCCGCCCGACATTTCGCACCGCTTCCGGACGACGTCCCGCGGCGGGTGGCGGCGGTTGACGGCGTCGCCGCCGTCTCCACCGGCTGGCGCGTACTGGTCGAGGGCCCCGCGGCTGACGTGCCGCTGCAGGTGCTCGACCCGGCCCCGGCCGGGCTCGCGGGTCTGCGCTTCAAGTCGGGCGACCCGGCGACCGCGCGGCAACGGTTCCGCGCCGGCGCGGCGGTGCTGGTCAGCGAGCCCTGGTCGGTGCATCACGAGGTCGGACCGGGCGACTCGGTGACGCTGCGCACCGACCGCGGGCCGCGCGAGTTCCCGGTCGCCGGTGTCTACCACGACTACAACACCGACCGGGGCGTGGTGTTGATGCACCGCGACCTGTTCGAGCGCTGGTGGGACGACCGCCGGGTGTCGGCGGTCGGCGTCTACGCCGACGAGGACGCCCGGCTCGACGCGCTGACCGAGCGGGTCCGCTCGGCCGTGGCCGCCAGCGGGCCGGTCCTGATCCGGAACAGCGCCGCCATCCGCGAGCGCTCGCTCGAGGTGTTCGACCGCACCTTCGCCATCACCGGCGTGCTGCGCACGCTGGCCCTCGGGGTCGCCTTCGTCGGCGTGCTGACCGCGCTGCTGGCGCTGCAGCTCGAGCGCGGCCGGGAGCTCGCGATCCTGCGCGCGACCGGCGCCACGCCGGGCCAGGTCCGGGTCGTGGTCCTGGTCCAGACGGGGGTGCTGGGGCTGCTGGCGGGGCTGTTCGCGCTGCCGCTGGGGCTGGCGCTGGCCGAGGTCCTGATCGACGTCATCAACCAGCGCGCCTTCGGCTGGAGCATCGTCACCCACGTGCCGTGGGCCACGCCGCCGAAGACGCTGGCGCTGGCCGTCGCCGCCGCCCTGCTCGCCGGCCTCTGGCCCGCGTGGCGCGCAGGCCGCGTCGAGCCGGCCGCGGCACTGCGGGAGGAATGAGCATGCGCCGTACCGGGATTATCGCACTGCTCGCCCTGCTGCTGTCCGGCTGCGGCGACGAGCGCGCACCCGTGGGCGGCGAGGGTGTCGGCGGGCTGTCGGCCGCGCTCGGCGGCGATCCCGATCCCGGCTTCGCCCGCGCCACGGAGATCCGCCCTTTCGCGTTCCCGCACGACCACGGCGCACATCCCGCATTCCGCAACGAGTGGTGGTACGTCACCGGCAACCTCGACGACGGCGCCGGTCGCCGCTACGGCTTCCAGCTCACCCTGTTCCGCATCGGGCTGGCGCCCGGGCGGGCGCAGCGGGCGTCCGCCTGGGCCACGCACCAGGTCTGGATGGGCCACCTGGCGCTGACCGACGTCGCCGGCGGGCGCTTCCACGCCGCCGAGCGCTTCGCGCGCGGCGGCGACCTCGGGCTGGCCGGCGCCGCCCGTGACCCGGTCCGCATCTGGCTGGAGGACTGGCGGCTCGAGCGCGGCGAGGACGGCGACTGGCAGATCGCCGCGGCGACCGATACGTTCGCGCTCGAGCTGGCCCTGCGCCCGCAGAAGCCGCCGGTGCCGCAGGGCGAGCGCGGCCTGTCGCGGAAGAGTGACGAGCCGGGCAACGCCTCGTACTACTACTCGCTGCCGCGGCTCGCGGTCGACGGCGCGATCCGCGTCGCCGGCGAGCGGCGCCCGGTCCGCGGCCATGCCTGGCTCGACCGCGAGTGGAGCACCAGCGCGCTCGGCGCGGGGCAGGTCGGCTGGGACTGGTTCGCGCTGCAGCTCGACGACGGCCGCGACCTGATGGTCTACCGGCTGCGCCGGCGCGACGGCGCCACCGACCCGCACTCGGCCGGCAGCCTGATCGGGCCGGACGGCGTGAAGACCGCGCTCGACCACCGGGACGTGGCGATCGAGGTGCTCGAGCGCTGGACCAGCCCCCGCGGCACGACCTACCCGGCGCGCTGGCGGCTCGACGCGCCCGGCCTGGACGGGCCGCTGACGGTCGTGCCGGTGCTGCCCGACCAGGAACTCGACCTCAGCGTGCGCTACTGGGAGGGGGCGGTGGACGTGCTGCGCGACGGCGAGCCGGTAGGCCGCGGCTACGTCGAGCTGGCCGGCTACGCCGAGGACTGACCCCCGTCGGAACCCCCGTCGCGCTGCGCCCGCTCGCGCTCGAGCAGCGCCCGCTTGCGCGCGACCCCCCAGCGATAGCCCGCGAGCCCGCCATCGGCGCGGACGGCGCGGTGGCAGGGCACGGCGACCGCGACCCGGTTCGCCGCGCAGGCCGCCGCCACGGCCCGCGCCGCCGTCGGCCGGCCGATGCGGGCCGCCAGCTCGGCGTAGCTGACGGTCTGCCCCGGCGGGACGGCCCGCAGCGCGTTCCAGACCCGGCGGCGAAAGGCCGTGCCGCGGATGTCCAGCGGCAGCTCGATCGCCGCACCGGGCGACTCGACCAGCGCGACCACGTCGCGCAGCAGCGTGTCCAGCTCCGTGCCCGCGGGCTCCAGCCGTGCCCGCGGGAAGCCCGCGCGCAGGCGCTCCGGCAGGGCCTCCGCCGTGTCGTCGAACTCGATCGCACAGATGCCGCGCCCCGTGGTCGCCACCGCGACCCAGCCCAGCTCGCAGCGGGCGATGCCGTAGCGCAGTTCGAGGCCCGTGCCGCCGGCGCGGTAGTCCGAGGGCGTCATCGCCAGCTCGTCGCGGGCGCTGGCGTAGGCACTGCTGCCGGAGCCGAAGCCGGCCGCGTAGATGGCGTCGGTGACGCGGTCGCCGGACTGCAATCCGGCGCGGAAGCGCTCCGCGCGCTGGCCGGCGAAGTACTGGCGCGGCGTCACGCCGACGGCGGCCTTGAACACGCGCTGGAAGTGCCACCGGCTGAGGCCGGCCTCGGCCGCGAGCGCGGCCAGGGTCGGCGGCGCGTCGGCGGTCTCCAGCCGGCGGCAGGCCCGGACGACCGCGCGCGCGTGGCGCTCGCGCGGCGACTCCGCGTCCGGCTGGCAGCGCCGACAGGGGCGATAACCCGCGCGCTCGGCCTCGCCGGCCGTGTCGAAGAAGGCGACGTTCTCCGGCCGCGGCCGGCGGGAGGCACAGCCGGGTCGACAGTAGACGCCGGTGGTGCACACGCCGTAGAAGAAGGCGCCGTCGGCGCCGCCGTCACGCGCGGCGACCGCCTGCCAGCGGCTCTCGGGGGTGCGGTATGCGGCTGCCTGTCCCATCACGGAGGTCCGGTTCGCGGTCTCGAGCATCTCACTTCTCCCGGCGGGTCGCCATGAACGGCCGCATTCTGGCGCCGGAGGCGGCGGCCCGCACCCGGGTTCTTGCGCTGCAATTCGTCCGCTGCAGGCCGGTGTTGGCGGCGCGCCGACGGGCGACGCCAGTGCCGGCATTCGCTGGCGCGAACACCGGCCTACCGGGGAAAGGTCACGGCCAGTCCCAGGCTCGCGAGCACGCACCAGAGCACGATCCACAGCGGCGACAGCCGGGCGAACTGCAGGGCCGCGAGGCCGGCGGCGGCGATGGCCACGTCGGCCGGGGCGCGTACCGCCGACACCCACAGCGGGTCGTACAGCGCCGCGGCCAGCAGCCCCACCACCCCGGCGTTGACGCCGGCGACCATGCGCACGGCCGCGGGCCGGCGGGCGAGCGAGCGCCACAGCGGCAGGCCGCCGGCGACCAGCAACAGCCCCGGCAGGAAGATCGCCGCCAGCGCCACCAGCGCGCCGGTCGCGCCGCCGTCGGCGCCCGGCAGGCGCGCCCCGAGGAAGGCCGAGAACGTGAACAGCGGCCCCGGCAGGGCCTGGGCCGCGCCGTAGCCGGAGAGGAACTCGTCGGCCCCGATCCAGCCGGGCTGGACCACGCCCTGCTGCAGCAGCGGCAGCACCACGTGGCCGCCACCGAACACCAGCGCCCCGGCGCGGTAGAACGCGGCTGCGGCGGCTGCCAGCCCGCCGGATGCGGCCAGCCACGGCAGCGCGGCCAGCAGCAGCGCGAACACGGTCAGCAGCAAGATCCCGAGGCGCGGGCCGTGCGGCAGCGGCAGGTCGCGCGCCGCGACCGGCGCCAGGTGTCGGCACAGCAGCAGCCCGGCCAGCGCCGCGGCCGCGATCACCAGCAGCTGCAGCGCCACGCTGGCTGCCAGCAGGATCGCGCCGGCGGCGACGACGGCGATCGCGGCGCGCGGCAGATCGGGACAAAGGCGTCGAGCCATGCCCACGACCCCGTGCGCGACCACGCTGAGCGCAACCAGCTTGAGGCCGTGCAGTGCGGCCGCGGCCCAGGGCCCGGACAGCGCCGGCAGCAGCGTGGCGAAAGCGAACATCAGCAGCGCCGAGGGCAGTGCGAAGGCGCCAAACGCCGCCAGCGCCCCGGGCCAGCCCGCGCGCAGCAGGCCGAGGCTGAAGCCGATCTGGGTGCTGGCCGGGCCGGGCAGGAAATGGGTGAACGCGAGCAACTGGCCGTACTGCTCGTCGTCGAGCCAGGCCCGGCGCTCGACCAGCTCGCGGCGGTAGTAGGCGAGATGCGCGATCGGACCGCCGAACGAGGTCAGGCCCAGACGCAGGAACACCCCGAACACCTCGCGCGCCGTGCCGGCCGCTGCTGGCGCGCCGGCCGCCATCACTCCGGCCGCTGGACCTCGAGCCCGCGCAGCGCGCAGACGGCGCGGACGAAGCCCTCCGGGTCGTCCGGGGTGATCACCAGCGTGCTGCGGGGCCAGCGCAGGATCACGCCGCGACTCGGGTCGGTGGCCAGCGCGCGGTAGACGCCGAGCGTCTTGCTGCGGAACAGCCCGCTGAAGGAGAACAGCCCGCCATTGGCGAACACCCGCCGCGAGCCGACCATCGCCCCGTTGTCGGCGGCGACCGCCTCCAGCCCGTTCAGATCGATGTCCACGCTCGAGCCCAGCCGGCGCACCCGCAGCCGGTCGCGGGTGAGCTCGTAGCCGCGAATGGCGTGGAAGGCGGCCACGACCAGGATGATCAGCGGCGTCGCCACCATGGCCAGGTCCCAGATCCAGCCCACCTCGCCGGCGCCGCGCAGCCCGAGCGCGATCACCCCCAGCAGCAGGAGCGTCACGAAAGCCGACATCAGCCTGAGGGCGCCGCCCCAGGGCGCGTCGAATTCCGTACGCTGCTCCGCCATCGCCTGTCCCCGTCACGCCCCGCCACCGCGGAGGCGCCAGAATGGCGCGGCACCGGCCCCCGGGCAAGGGCGACCCCGAGCCGGCAGCGGCCCGGGCGCGGGACCGGTAGAATGCCGGGCCACGCCGGCGCGGAAGAACTGCCCGGCGCGAGGGAGCGCAGCGGGAACCGCCATGGAACGGCCGACACGCACGGGCGCGGGAACCGCGGGCCGCGGAACCCGCCACCACCACCGCACCGGGGATGCCACCCGCATGAGCGCGCGACCGCCGGCCGCCGCCGATCCACCGCTCGACATCCTGCACCGGGTGTTCGGCTTCGACGCGTTCCGCGGGGCGCAGCGCGAGATCGTCGATACCGTGCTCGCCGGCCGCAATGCGCTGGTGCTGATGCCCACCGGCGGCGGCAAGTCGCTGTGCTACCAGGTCCCGGCCCTGTTGCGGCCGGGTACCGCGGTGGTGGTCTCGCCGCTGATCGCGCTGATGCGCGATCAGGTCGAGGCCCTGCGCCACAACGGCGTGCGCGCGGCCTGCCTCAACTCGACCCTGGACGACGAGGAACGGCGCGAGGTCGAGCGGGCGCTGGCGGCCGGCGAGCTCGACCTCGTCTACGTCGCCCCGGAGCGGCTGCTGCAGCCGGGCACGCTGGCGCGGTTCGAGCGCCTCGAGATCGCGCTGTTCGCGATCGACGAGGCGCACTGCGTGTCGCAGTGGGGTCACGACTTCCGCCCCGAGTACTTGCAGCTCGGCGTGCTGCACGAACGCTTCCCGGGCATACCGCGGATCGCGCTCACCGCGACCGCCGACGAGCGCACGCGGGGCGAGATCCTTCAGCAGCTGTTCCCGGACGGCGCCGAGGCCTTCGTCGCCAGCTTCGACCGGCCCAACATCCGCTACCGGGTCGGGCTCAAGGATCGCCCGCGCGAGCAGTTGCTGCGCTTCCTGCGCGACGAGCACCCGGGCGATTCCGGCATCGTCTACCGCATGACCCGACGCGGCTGCGACCAGCTCGCGGCATGGCTCGAGCAGCGCGGGCTGCCGGCACTGCCCTACCACGCCGGGCTCGACCGCGAGACCCGCCAGGCCCACCAGGCGCGCTTCGTGCGCGAGGAGGGCACGATCGTCGTCGCCACCATCGCCTTCGGCATGGGCATCGACAAGCCCGACGTCCGCTTCGTCGCCCACATGGACCTGCCGAAGAGCATGGAGGCCTACTACCAGGAGACCGGCCGCGCGGGCCGCGACGGCCTGCCCGCCGATGCCTGGCTGGTGTACGGCCTGCAGGACGTGGTGCAGGTGCGGCAGCTGCTGTCCGGCTCGGGCGCCAGCGAGACGCGCCAGCGGGTCGAGCGCGAGCACCTCGACGCGCTGCTGTCCTACTGCGAGGGCACCGGCTGCCGGCGTCGGGCGCTGCTGGCCTACTTCGGCGAGTCGCACCCGGGCAACTGCGGCAACTGCGACAACTGCCTGCAGCCGCCCGAGACCTGGGACGCCACCGAGCCCGCGCGCATGGCGCTGTCGTGCATCTACCGCACCGGCCAGCGCTTCGGCGCCAACCACGTGGTCGACGTGCTGCTGGGCCAGGGCAACGAGCGCATCCAGCGGATCGGCCACGACCGCCTGAGCACCTTCGGCATCGGCAGCGGGTATTCGCGGGCAACCTGGCACTCGATCCTGCGCCAGCTACTGGCGCAGGGCTACCTGCAACCCGACCCCGAGGGCCACGGTGGCCTGCAACTGGCCGACGGCTGCCGGCCGCTGCTGCGCGGCGAGCAATCGCTGCACCTGCGCCGCGACCTGCCGGCGCCCAGGCGGCAGAAGAAACAGCGCCGGCCCGCGGCCGAGGTGCCGTTGCACACCCCCGAGTGGGAGGCCCTGCGCCGTTGCCGCCGCGAGCTGGCCACTGCCGAGGGCGTGCCGCCCTACGTCATCTTCCACGACGCCACGCTGGCTGCGCTGCTGGAGCAACGCCCGCGCGACCTCGAGGCCATGGCCGACATCCCCGGCATCGGCCAGCACAAGCTCGAGCGCTACGGCCAGCGGTTCCTGGACGTGCTGCGCGAGCTGGAGGCGGAGTCGGCGTCAGGAGGGGATGATGGAACCGCGACCAATCTGCCGGGAGCAGATTAGGACTGCGCGCAGCGCAGGCCCCGAAGGGGCGAGGCGCAGGGATGCGCCGAGCAATGGACGCGAATGAACGCGAATGTTTGCGCGTCGGGTTGCAAGGCACGTCAGGGCTTCGCCGGCATGGCGTCGCCGCCGCACAGCGGTTCGATTCGAACCACCAGTGAACTCGAATCCAATGACCGGGCCGCAAGAATGACGTAGGTGCGCTTTTGCGAAGCAAACGCGTACGCCCGCGTTGCAACCAAACGTACGCGTTCGCCTGCGGCGAAAGCGCACCTACGGCGTCATTGCGAGCGCAGCAAAGCAATCCAGGCAATCGGGCGATCCGCGGTTCTGGATTGCTTCGTCGCTGCGCTCCTCGCAATGACGGCTACACCTCGATCGCCAGGATTTCGAGGTGGGTACCCGCGAAGCCCTGACACGCGATCGGTGTCGACGCGCAGATATTCGCGTTCATTCGCGTCCATTCGCGGTTCAAATCAATCTCAACCATCCGGCACCAGTCGCACCAGCAATCCGTTGGACGAGTCGGTCAGCAGGTAGAGGTAACCGTCCGGGCCCTGGTCGACGGCGCGGACGCGCCAGCCGCGGTCGTCGAGCAGCTTTTCCTCGGCGACGACCCGTTCGCCGTCGAGCTCGAGCCGGGCCAGGTGGGTGTGGGCCAGCGCGCCGACGAACAGGTCGCCCTGCCACTGCGGGAAGCGGTCGCCGGTGTAGAACGTCATGCCCGAGGGCGCGATCGAAGGGGTCCAGTGGTGGATCGGCTGGACCGTGCCCGGCAGCTTGTCGGGGCCGATCTCGGGGCCCCAGTACTCGCGGCCATAGGTGGTCTTGGGCCAGCCGAAGTTGGCGCCGGCCTCGGGGAGGTTGATCTCGTCGCCACCGCGCGGCCCGTGCTCATGGATCCACAGCCGGCCGGTCCCCGGGTGCAGCGTCGCGCCCTGCGGGTTGCGGTGACCGTAGCTGTAGATCGCCGGCCGTGCGTCGGCCCGGCCGACGAAGGGGTTGTCCTCCGGGATCGAGCCATCCGGGTACAGCCGCAGCACCGAACCGTTGTGGTCGTCGAGATCCTGCGCCCGGTCGCGCTCGCCGCGCTCGCCGATCGTGATGAAGACATGGCCCTCGCGGTCGAACACGATGCGCGAGCCGAAGTGCTTGCTGCTGTCGACACAGGGCGTGGCGACGAACAGGGTCTCGAAGCCGGCGAGCCGATCGCCCTCGAGGCGGCCGCGGCCGAAGTGGGTGGCGTTGCCGTCGCCGCACTCCCCCGACCAGGTCAGGTAGACGCGGCGGTTGGCGTCGAATTCGGGATCGAGCGCGACGTCGAGCAGGCCGCCCTGGTTGCGCGCATCGACCGGGGGCACGCCACCGATCTCCCTGCGCGTGCCGCGGGCGGTATCGAGCCGCAACAGCGCCCCGGAACGTTCCGTGACCAGCACCTCGCCGCCGGGCAGGAAGGCCATGGCCCAGGGGTGATCGAGGCCGTCGGCGAGTACCTGCACCCGGAACTCCGCGGCCGTGGCCGGGCCGACGGCCGCGGCCAGCAGCGTGGCCGCGAGCAGGGAGTGAAACGGTCTGCGCATGCGATCCTCCAGCGGGACGCGACGGCTCGGGCCGTGGACGGACAGTCTAGCAAGCGACTGCAGGCCGGGCGGCCCGGGTCGCTCAGGGCGGGCTGGCCATCGCCAGCCCCGGGTGTGACTGCCGCAGCGCCCGCTCCAGGATGTGGTTGTACTCGCGGATCCGCTGCACGTAGCGCACCGGCTCCCAGCCGCGGGCGTAGCCGTACTTGAGCTTGCGGTAGACCTGCGGCTCGGCCAGCAGCGGCAGCACCTGCTTGAGGTCGCGCCAGTGGTGCGGGCTCAACCCCCGCTGCCGCGCCAGCACCTGGGCGTCGTGCAGGTGTGCGCGGCCGACGTTGTACGCGGCCAGCGCCAGGTAGGTGCGGTCGGGCTCGGCGACCTCGTCGACGAAGCGCTCCTTCATCCGCGCGAGGTAGGCCGCGCCGCCGAAGATGCTCTGGCGCGGATCGAGCCGGTTCTCGACCCCGACCGCGCGGGCCGTGGGCCGGGTCAGCATCATGATCCCGCGCACCCCGGTCGGGCTGCGCGCGTCGCGCCGCCAGTGCGATTCCTGGTAGCCCTGGGCCGCCAGCAGCGTCCATGGCAGGCCCTGGCGCTCGGCGGCCTGCTCGAACCAGTCGCGGTAGGATGGCAGCCGCTCGTGCACGCGGCGCAGCAGGCGGCGGGTGTCGACGTAGTCGAACTGCTCGAAGTGGCCGTAGTACTTCTCCTCGACGTTGGCGAGCTCACCAGAGGCCTGGAACGGCTTCATCCAGCGCCGCAGGGCCTGCGCGAGCGCCTCGCTGCCCTGCGGCAACACCCAGCCGAGCTGCTGCCAGCGCGACAGGTTCATCGGAGTGACCAGCTCCGGGAAGTAGCGACGATTGATGGCGACGATGTTCGAATCGGCGACGGTGCACTCGAGGTCGCGCTGCCACACGCGCCGCAGCAGCTGCTCGGTGGTCTCACGATCGACCTCCGTCCACTCGGGAACCGGATA
>JAWWAE010000018.1:0-24035 GCA_033721835.1 Halofilum sp. (in: g-proteobacteria)
GGCCTGTCCCTGACCGAGCTCAACGCGCCGCTGGTGGCGGGGTTTCACGATCCCGCGGAGGAGATCGGGAACCGCGAATGAACGCGAATGAACGCGAATATCTGCGCGTAAGGACGTGTGGGCGGGTCAGGGCTTCGCCTGGGGCGCATGACCGCGGATCGGAAATCGAAGAACCACGAATGAACACGAATGGACACGAATAAAACGACGGGGCCGCAAGAATGACGTAGGTGCGCTTTTGCGAAGCAAACGCGTACGCCACCGTTGCAACGAAGCGTACGCGTTCGCCTGCGGCGAACGCGCACCTACGGCTCATCTATTCGTGTTCATTCGTGTCCATTCGTGGTTCGCTTTTGTCGATCTCCAAGCCCGCGAAGGTATCTCAGCGAAGCTCTGACCTGCTAGCATGAATTGACGCGCAATTATTCGCGTTCATTCGCGTTCATTCGCGGTTCCCCTCCCGCCCTTCAGGCCTGGCGGCGAGTCTTGAAGTCGGCAGGGTCGACCTCGTGGCGGGCCAGCAGCTTGTAGAACTCGGAGCGGTTGCGGTCGGCGATGCGGGCGGCCTCGCTGACGTTGCCGCCGGTGAGCTTGAGCAGGCGCACCAGGTAGTCGCGGGTGAACGCGGTCCGGGCCTCGGCGACCGAAGGCAGGCGCGGTGACTGCTTGCCGAGACTCTGGCGCACCTGCTCGGCGGTGATCACGGTGCCGGTGGCCAGCGCCACGTGCTGCTCGACCGCGTTGTCGAGCTGGCGCACGTTGCCGGGCCAGTCGGCGGCGACCATCAGTTCCATTGCCTCCGGTGCGTAGACCTTCGTGCGGCTGCGGTCGCGCTCGGCCAGGGCGCGCAGGCGGTGGTCGATCAGTAGCGGGATGTCCTCGCGCCGCTCCGACAGCGGCGGCAGCCGCAACTGGACGACGTTCAGGCGGTAGTACAGGTCCTCGCGGAAGCCGCCGGCGCCGATCGCCTGCTCCAGGTCGCGGTGGGTCGAGGACAGCACGCGGACGTCGACCGGCACGTCGCGCGTGCCGCCGACCGGGCGCACCCGGCGCTCCTGCAGCACGCGCAGCAGCTTGACCTGCAGGGCCGGCGGCATGTCGCCGATCTCGTCGAGCAGCAGCGTGCCGCCGTGGGCGGTGCGCAGCAGCCCCGGCTGGCTGCGCTCGGCGCCGGTGAAGGCGCCCTTCTCGTGGCCCATCAGCTCCGACTCGAGCAGGCCCTCGGGCATGGCGCCGCAGTTGATCGCGACGAACGGGCCGTCGGCGCGCGGGCTGGCGCGATGGATGGCCCGCGCGAGCAGTTCCTTGCCTGTACCGCTGTCGCCGGTGATGAGGATGCTGGTGTCGGTGCGGGCCACCCGCCGTGCCTGCTCCAGCACCCCCTCCATCGCCCCGCTGCGCGTGACAATGTCGCGACGCCAGTCCTCCGGGATCGACTGCGGCGCCGAGATGGCCAGCGCGCGCTCGATCTCGCCCAGCAGCTCGTCGCGGTCGACCGGCTTGGTCAGGAAGGCGACCGCGCCGCTGCGGGTGGCGCTGACCGCGTCGGGGATCGTGCCGTGGGCGGTCAACAGCAACACCGGCAGGCCGGGGCGGCGGCGCTGCAGTTCGCCCAGCAGATCGAGCCCGTCCATGCCGTCCATGCGCAGGTCCGTGACCACGACGTCGGGGGCCGCGGCCTCGGCCCGCGCGAGCGCGGCGCCGGCCGAGTCGGCCGTGTCGACGGTATAGCCCGCCGCCTGCAGGCGGATGGTCAGCAGCCGCAGCAGCGACGGGTCGTCGTCGACCACCAGGATGCGTGCACTGCTGCCGGCCGACTCACTGGGCATTGTCACCGTCCTCGCCCATCGCGCGCTCGAGCGCGGTCAGGGCCTCGATCTGCTCCTGCAACTGCCGGTTGCGCGCCGCCAGGTCGGCGTTGCGCCCGGCCAGCCGCGCCCGCTCGTCCAGATGCTGGAGCTGCACGCGCAGCAGCAGCCGCGCGTCGTCGCCGAGCGCGACCCCATCGGCCAGCAGCGATTCCAGTTGCCGGCGCGCCACCGCCGGCGCCGCGCCCGGGTGACCCGGCACCGACTGCCACAAGGCACGGCGCAGCGCGGCCCGCGGGCCGGCCACGCCCTGCAGGCCCGCGCCGATGGCCGCCAGCTCGGCGCTGTCGGCCGTGTGCAGGCGGACCATGAAATCCAGGGTCTCGTGCGCGTCGATGCGCCCGGGGTCGAGCGCCCGCTGCAGGCTGGCGCAGCCCGTCAGGGCCAGCGCCAGGATCAATGCGCCGATGCCGCTCCTCATGCCGCACTCCCCCCGCGTGCGCGACGCTGTACCCACAGTGTGAGCCGGATGTGCGCCCCCGTATAGCGCCCGTCGACGATCTCGACCGTGCCCTCGTGGGCCCGCGCGCAGTCCCGCACCACCGACAGGCCGACGCCGGTTCCGCGCAGCCCCGGCCGTTGCGGCGCCGTGCCCTGGTAGAACGGCTCGAACACGTGCGGACGCTCGTCGGCCGGGATACCGGGCCCTTCGTCCGCCACCTCGATCAGCAGGCGCTCGCCGCTGACGGCCAGCCGCACATGCAGCGTGCCGCCCTGCGGCGAGAAACGCACCGCGTTGCCGACCAGGTTCGACAGCGCGCTGTGCAGCAGCGGCCGAAAGCCGGTGAACTGCTTGCCCTCGACCCGGCGCTCGACCCGCAGCCCGGCCCGCTGGATCGCCAGCCGGTGGCGCTTCAGCACCTCGTCCAGCAGGCGCTCGAGCGCCACCGGCTCCGGCTGCTGCGCGAGCTCGCGGGCGCTCACCACCAGCAGGTTCTCGATCAGCTGCTGCAGCTCGACGCTGGAGCTGCGCAGGATGTCGAGGATCTCGCGCTGCTCCCGCGTGCCCTGCGCAACGGACCCGTCGGCCATCAGCTCCGTACCCTCGCGGATCGCCGCCAGCGGCGTCTTCAGCTCGTGCGACATGTGCCGCAGGAAGCGGTTCTTCTCCGCCTCGGAGCGTTCCAGCCGGACCCGCAGCCGGTCGAGCTCCGCCCCCAGCAGCTGGATCTCGGGCGGGCCGCCGACGGCGATCGGGGCCGGTGGCTCCATTGCACCGAGGCTGCGGATGGCCTGCCCCAGGCGGCGGATCGGCCGCAGGATCAGCCAGATGAACAGCGCGCCGAGCGCGATCGTCACCGGTACCAGTGCCGCCGACAGCCAGAACAGGAACCGGCGCGTGCGGGCCGAGGCCCGTTCCAGCTCCCGCAGCTCGCGCTCGACCAGCTCGTCGGTCGCGGCGACGATGCGCCCGACGCGCTCGCGCATGCTGGCGAAGCGGTCGAGCGCTGCCGCCAGCGCCGGGTCCTCCGGATCGGCCTCGGCGATGGCCTCCGCGACCGCCTTCAGCTCCTCGCGCAGCGCAACGATCTCGCGCGTGACCTCGTCCGAGCCGGCCTCGGCCGCGATCGTCGCCAGCGTCTCGAGCAGTTGCTCATGGCGCTGGCGGAACACCTCGCGCAACTCCGCCCGGCCGACGATCCGGTACTGGCGCGCGTTGCGCTCGAGCTGCAACACGCCGTCGTTGACCGCGGTCTCCGCCCGCGCCAGCTCCACCGCCTCGTGCACCAGCCGCTCGCTGCGCACGGTCAGGCGCTCGACGTAGAGCGAGCCGACCAGGATCGCGACCAGCAGCGGCACCGCCACGATGGCGAAGCCGGCGATGACCAGCGTCAGCATCGACCGCAGCCGCAGCGGCCGCAGGCGCAGCCGTCTCACCGCACGACCGCCTGCAGGGCGCGGCGGATGATGTCCTCGGTGCTCAGGCCCTGCGTGGAGACGTCGCGGATCATGCGCGCGGCCTCGGCCGGGCGGTAGCCGAGCGCGACCAGCGCGCTGGTGGCGTCGGCGACCGGGTCGCCGGCTGCGCCCTCGACCGCGCCCTTGCCGCCGCTCGCCGGGAGGGCGTCGCCCAGCCCACCCGCGTCGAGCCGATCGCGCATCTCGACCACCAGCCGCTGCGCGGTCTTGCGGCCGATGCCGGGCAGCTTCGTCAGCGCCGTAACGTCGTCGTGTTCGATGCAGCGCGCGAAGTCGTCGGCGCTCATGCCCGACAGGATCGCCAGCGCCATGCGCGCGCCGACCCCGGAGACCTTGAGCAGCGTGCGGAACAGGCGCCGCTCGGACTCGCGCGCGAAGCCGAACAGCAGGTGGGCGTCGTCGCGCACCACCAGGTGGGTGTACAGCGTCACCGGCTCGCCCACCGCCGGCAGCTCGTAGAAGGTCGACAGCGGCGCCTCCAGCTCGTAGCCGACGCCGTTGACATCGACCAGCAGGCCGGGCGGCTGTTTCAGGGCCAGGATGCCCTCGAGGCGGCCGATCATTTCCAGCGCACCGACTTGCGTCGCCGCGCCGGCGCGGCTGCGAGCGGCCGGGTGCGGGCATGGGCGTGGCACAGGGCGACCGCGAGCGCGTCGGCCGCGTCCGCCTGGATCGGCTCGCCGTTCAGGCTCAACAGCGCGTTGACCATGTGCTGCACCTGCTCCTTCGCCGCCCCGCCGGTCCCGACGATGTTCTGCTTGATCGAGCGGGCCGAGTACTCCGCCACCGTCAGCCCGCACTCGACGCCGGCGCAGATCGCCGCGCCCCGCGCCTGGCCGAGCTTGAGCGCGGCCTTCGGGTTGTGCGCGAGGAACACCTCCTCGACACCCATCTCGACCGGCCCGTACTCGGCGATGATCGCGGCCACGCCGCGGTAGATCGTGCCCAGGCGCTCGGGCAGCGTGTCGCCGCTGCCGGCGATGCAGCCATGGGTCACGTGGCGGCTGCTGCGGCCGTCGCTGTCGACGATGCCATAGCCGGTACGGACCGAGCCCGGGTCGATGCCGAGGATGCGGACGGCGCTGGCCATCGACGGGACGGGGGCCGCTCAGCCGGCCTCCGCGAGGACCTCGTCGGGGAAGCTCGCGTTGGAATAGACGTTCTGCACGTCCTCGAGGTCGTCGAGCGTGTTCAGCAGCTTCAGCACCCGCTGGGCGTCCTCGCCCTCGGCGGCGGCCGTGGTGGTCGGCCGCATCGTTACCTCCGCGGTCTCGGGCTCGAGGCCGGCGGCGGTCAGCTCGTCGCGCACCCGGCCGAAGTCTTCCGGCGGCACCAGCACGTCCATCGAGCCGTCGTCGTTGGTCACCAGCTCCTCGGCGCCGGCCTCGATCGCGGCCTCCATCAGCGCGTCCTCGTCGGTGCCGGCCGGGTAGCTGATCACGCCGGTGTAGTTGAACAGGAAGGCGACCGAGCCGTCGGTGCCGAGGTTGCCGCCGTGCTTGGAGAAGGCATGGCGCACCTCGGCGACGGTTCGATTGCGGTTGTCGGTCATGCAGTCGACCAGGATCGCGACCCCGCCCGGCCCGTAGCCCTCGAACCGCGCCTCCTCGTAGGACTCGCCCTCGAGTTCGCCCGATCCCTTCTTGACCGCGCGCTCGACGTTGTCCTTGGGCATGTTGTTGGCGTAGGCCTTGTCGATCGCCAGCCGCAGCCGCGGGTTCATGTCGCGATCGGGCCCGCCCTCGCGCGTGGCGACCGTGATCTCGCGCGCCAGCTTGGTGAAGACCTTGCCGCGCTTCGCGTCGACGGCCGCCTTCTTGAACCGGATGTTGGCCCACTTGCTGTGACCGGCCATGTCGCTCCCGTTCGCGTCTGCTGGCCCCGCTGCGTCAGCCGCGCAGTTTATCACCCGCCCGGCGGGCCGGGCACGGCAGCGCCCCGTCACGCAGGTAGCGCGCCGTCTGGCGCGCGACCGCGCGCGAGGTCAGCAGCCCGAAATGGGTGGCCCGCACCGGCCGCGGCACGACCCCGGCGATGCGCGCCTCGGCCAGGCTCACGGTACCGTCGTTCGGCCGTTCCAGCGGGCCGAACAGGTGGCCGGGCCCGCAGCGGTTGACCCCGACCATGACGGCGACCGGCACGTCCGGTGGCCAGTCGAAGCCGCCGGCCGCCAGCGGTCCCGCCGCCGCCCCCAGCAGCCGGCCGAGGCGCCGCCGGATCATGCCGCGGGCGGCGGCGGAGCCGTGCAGCGGACTGCCGAGCAGCACCGCCCGCCCGGTGCGCGGCGGCGCATGCTCGCTCAGCAGCCGCGACAGCACCATCCCGCCCATGCTGTGGGCGACGAAGTGCAGCACCCGGCCGTCGAGCTCGCCCAGGCGCGCGGCCAGACGGGTCGCGGCCTGGTCCGGGCTCTCGCGGGTCGTGCGCCAGCGGAACAGGACCACGCGGAAGCCGGCGCGGCGCAGCCGCCGCGCCAGCAGCCACATCGAGCGCGGGCCGAGCCAGAGCCCATGCACCAGCACCACCGTGGTCTGCGCCGGGTCGCTGTCGAGCGAGCGGATGGCGGCCCGGTTGGTCCAGGAAGAGGCGCGCCGCGCGGCATCCGGGACGTCCAGCCAGGTGGAGCCCGCGTGCTCGGACGCGTTCAGGTCGAGCCGCTTGCGCACCGCGACCCCGAGCCGGAACTCGTGCTCGAGGTTGGTCTCGACGTCGGGGGCGTAGCGCGCGCGCCACTCGGGCGCGATGGCGAAGCGGCGGCGGCGATGGCAGTCGACCACGTCGCTCGGGTCGAGCCCGGTCTCCTCCTCGACCTCGCGCCGCGCCGCCTCGATCGGCGTCTCGCCGGCCTCCACGCTGCCCGTGACCGACTGCCAGAAGTCCGGCACATCGGCCCGCCGCAGCAGCAGCACCTCGCCGTCGGCGGTGTGCACGACCACGAGGACGGATTCGGGGCGTTTGTAGGCAGGCATGGGGAGGATCAATGGAACCACAGATGAACACGGATGAACACAGATCGCTGCCGCGCGCCGCGTGCGGGCGTGTCAGCTTTCCGTTGGGGAGCAGTCAGTTGGCGACGAGTCGTCGGTTGAACCGCGAATGGACGCGAATGAACGCGAATAGGGGCGCGTCAGGTCATGCGACCCTAACGCAGCATCGCTGGAGGCGGATCCCCGCCCGCAGGAAAATGAAGAACCACGAATGAACACGAATGGACACGAATCAAGCGACGGGATCGTAAGGATGACGTAGGTGCGCTTTTGCAAAGCAAACGCGTACGCCCGCCTTGCAACGAAACGTACGCGTTCGCCTGCGGCGAAAGCGCACCTACGGGCTCTTCTATTCGTGTTTATTCGTGGTTCGCTTTCGTTCCGCCACACGCCGAGACCCGCCTTCTAGCGAAGCTCCGACACCCGTGCACGCCGCGACGCACCCCTATTCGCGTTCATTCGCGTCCATTCGCGGTTCCCGTTGTTTCGCCCGGGGATCACGGGACGAACCGGCGAGGGTCAGGCGTCCTTGCCGGGCGGCTTGCGCAGGCGGATGTGGAGTTCCTTGAGCTGTTCCTCGCCGACGGCCGAGGGGGCGTCGGTGAGGGGGCAGCTGGCGGTCTGGGTCTTGGGGAAGGCCATGACGTCGCGGATCGAGCCCGAGCCGGTCATCAGCATGACCAGGCGATCGAGGCCGAAGGCGATGCCGCCGTGGGGCGGGGCGCCGTATTCGAGGGCGTCGAGGAGGAAGCCGAACTTGGCGCGGGCGGACTCGGCATCGATGCCGAGCACCTCGAGCGCCGCCTCCTGCATGGCGCGATCGTGGATGCGGATGGAGCCGCCGCCGAGCTCGGTGCCGTTGAGCACCATGTCGTAGGCCCGCGACAGCGCCTGCTTCGGGTGGGTGCGCAGCTCGTCGGGGCTGTCCACCGCCGGCGCGGTGAAGGGGTGGTGCAGCGCATGCCAGCCGCGGGTCGTGTCGTCGTATTCGAACAGCGGGAAGTCGACCACCCACAGCGGCCGCCAGCCGCGCTCCACCAGGCCGCGATCGTGACCCAGCTTGACGCGCAGCGCGCCCATGGCCTCGTTGACCACGCGCGCCTTGTCGGCGCCGAACAGGATCAGGTCGCCATCGCTCGCCGCGGTGTGCTCGAGCAGCGTCTCCACCACGTCATCGGGCAGGAACTTGAGGATCGGCGACTGCAGGCCCTCGCGCCCCGCATTGACGTCGTTGACCTTGATGTAGGCCAACCCCTTCGCGCCATAGCGGCCGACGAACTCGGTATAGCCGTCGATCTCCTTGCGCGTCAGCTCGCCGCCACCGGGCAGGCACAGCGCCGCCACGCGGCCGTCGGGGTCGTTGGCGGGCCCGGAGAAGACCTTGAAATCGACGTCGGTCATCAGGCCCGCGACCTCGACCAGCTCCAGCGGGATGCGCAGGTCGGGCTTGTCGGAGCCGAAGCGGTACAGCGCCTCCTTGTAGGTCATGCGCGGGAAGGGTTCCGGCAGCGGCTCCTCGAGCACATGCGTGAACAGGTCGCGGATCATCTCCTCGGAGAGATCCATCACGTCTTCTTCCTCGACGAACGCGAGCTCGAGGTCGAGCTGGGTGAACTCGGGCTGGCGATCGGCGCGCAGGTCCTCGTCGCGGAAGCAGCGCACGACCTGGTAGTAGCGGTCGATGCCGCTCATCATCAGCAGCTGCTTGAACAGTTGCGGCGACTGCGGCAGCGCAAAGAACTCGCCGGGATGGGTGCGGCTCGGCACCAGGTAGTCGCGCGCGCCCTCCGGGGTGGCCCGCGTCAGCATCGGCGTCTCGACGTCGATGAAGGCGCGCTCCTCGAGGAAGCGGCGGATGCGGCCGACGATGGCCGCGCGCAGCCGCAGCCGGGTCTGCATCTCCGGCCGCCGCAGGTCGACGTAGCGATAGCGCAGCCGGTGCTCCTCGCCCACGTCCCACTCGTCGAGCTGGAACGGCGGCGTCTTCGCCCGGTTCAGCACCTCGATGCCGGCGCACAGGACCTCGATCTCGCCGGTCGGCAGGTCGGGGTTCTCCGTGCCCTCGGGCCGCCGGCGCACGTGCCCGGTGATGCGCAGCACGTACTCGCCGCGGACCTGCTCGGCGAGCCGGAATACCTCCGGGTCGTCGGGGTCGATCACCACCTGGACGCGGCCGCTGTGGTCGCGCAGGTCGATGAAGATCACGCCGCCGTGATCGCGGCGGCGGTGGACCCAGCCCGCGAGCTCGACCGGGACATCGAGATGGGAGGCGTCGAGGCGGCCGCAGTAGTGGCTGCGCATGGGAGGCACGGGTCCGGAGCGGGAAAGACGCGGAAGGGTAATGGGCGAAGGGCGCAGGGGCAAGGGGACAGGGCCAGCGCCCAGCGCCCAGGGTTCATGCTGCCAGCGAATCGGAGCCTGGCTGGCAGGCGACCCGATCAACGACCAGCCATACGCCGGAACCGCTTCCCGGGCGCAGGACCCTCTCTTCCCCTGCGCGCTGGGCGCTTGCCGCTGGGCCCCTGTATCCTCCCCGCATGCCCGACCCCCGCTCCATCCTGATCACCGGCTGCTCCAGCGGCATCGGTTACCACTGCGCACACGGGCTGGCGAAGCGGGGCTGGCGGGTGTTCGCGACCTGCCGGCGCGCCGGGGACGTGGAACGGCTGCGGACCGAGGGACTGGAATCGGTGCGGCTGGACCTGGACGACCCGGACAGCATCGCGTCGGCGCTCGACGCGGTGCTCGAGCGGACCGGCGGCCGCCTCGATGCCGTGTTCAACAACGGCGCCTACGGCCAGCCGGGCGCGGTCGAGGACCTGTCGCGCGCCGCCCTGCGCGCGCAGTTCGAGACCAACCTGTTCGGCTGGCTCGACCTCACCAACCGCGTGCTGCCGGTGATGCGCCGGCAGGGCCACGGGCGCATCGTGCAGAACTCGTCGGTGCTCGGCTTCGTCGCGCTGAAGTGGCGCGGCGCCTACAACGCCAGCAAGTTCGCGCTCGAGGGCCTGACCGACACCCTGCGCCTGGAGCTCGCCGGCAGCGGCATCCACGTGAGCCTGATCGAGCCCGGACCGATCGAGAGCCGCTTCCGCGCCAACGCGCTGGCCGCGTACCGCCGGCACATCGACCCGGAGCACAGCCCCCATCGCGAGCACTACCGGGCCACCGAGGCGCGGTTGGAAAGCGAGGGCCCGCCGGCGCCGTTCACGCTCGGCCCGGAGGCGGTGCTGGTGAAGCTGGTGCACGCGCTGGAGAGCCCGCGCCCCAGACCCCGCTACGGGGTCACCGTCCCCACCCACGCCTTCGCCTGGTCCCGCCGCCTGCTCCCCACCCGCTGGCTGGATCGCCTGCTGCGGGCGGCGAGTGATTAGGACGGAACCGCGAATGGACGCGAATGAACGCGAATGGGCGCGTCAGCGACCCGGCCAAGTCAGAGCAGAGCCTGGGGCGGCTCGCCGCATACAGGATTGCAAGAACCACGAATGAACACGAATGGACACGAATAAAAGGACCGGGTAGCCAGGATGACGTAGGTGCGCTTTTGCGAAGCAAACGCGTACGCCCACGTCGCAACGAACCGTACGCGTTCGCCTGCGGCGAAAACGCACCTACGGGTTCTCTTATTCGTGTTTATTCGTGTTCATTCGTGGTTCGCTTTTGAAGCGATCCGGGCACCACGACCCACCAGCGCAGCTCTGACAGGCGTTAGGTTCTGACGCGCCCATTCGCGTTCATTCGCGTCCATTCGCGGTTCGACCGACAACCCGTCCGTCGCTGACTCGTTGCCAACGGAAAGCTGACACGCTGCCCCGCCCTGGGCGGCAGCATCCGTGTTTATCCGTGGTTCCTTCAGACCAGTCCCCGCTCCACCTGCAACGCCCGTACGCGGGCGTCGGCATCGGCCGGGTCGATGCGATGCAGGCGGCCGTCGATGCGGGCCTCGATGCCGGCCTCGGTGACGAAGAAGTCGAACGGGATGTCGTGCGGCTGTGGATGGATGGTGCGCAGGCGATTGAGCTCGAAGGCGAGGCCGACGGTGATCGGGATGTAGTGCATGGCCGCCAGCGTGCGGTCGAAGTAGCCACCGCCGTAGCCCAGCCGGTAGCCCTCGGGGTCGAATCCCACACAGGGTACGACCGCCGCGGTCGGCAGCACGGTGGGGCTGTCCACCGGGTAGGGGATGTCGTAGACGCCGTTGGCCATGTCCACGCCGGGCCACCACTGCCGGAAGATCAGCGGCGTGCGCGGGGCGACCACGACCGGCAGGGCCGCGCCGGCGCCGGCATCACGCCACCGGCGGACCGCGAAACGCGGCTCGGGCTCGTGCCGGAACGGCCAGCAGAAGGCGACCATGGCCCGGCCGAGCGCCGGAAACCCGGCCTCGAGGTGGGCGTCGAGCTCGCGGTTGCGGCGTCGGTGCTCCTCCTCGGGCCGGCCCTCGCGGGTGTCAATCCGGTCGCGCCGGACCTCGCGCCGCCAGCTCTCCCAGTCGAACGTGTGCGGGCTCATTGGCCGTGTCCCTCATGCATGTTTGCCGGGCTGCCCCTGTGGCGCGACCGGGCTGCCGATGGCCAGCGACAGCCGCCTGGCCGCGCTGCCACCGTTGACCGCGATCTCGACCAGGCCGATCGAGTTGACCAGCCAGAGCCCCTCGCCGGGCGCCGCGTCGGCGAAGGTGCGCGCCGCCGCGAGCGCCGTGCCGGCAATCGCCAGGCCGCCGGGAGCGTCCGGCCGGCCCCGCAGACCGGTCATGGCGTTGCCGAACTCGTCGATGTAGATGACCTCGGCGAGGTCCGCGTCGGTCCCCGGCGCGAACTCCGGCTCGACCGCGTGACCGGGCACGGACTCGCCACGCGCGATGGCCGCCGCTACCGGTGCGAACAGGTCGCGGCCGTGGAAGGTGGCGGAATCGCTGGCCGGCGCTTGGTCGATGCACCACCAGCGTACGCCCTCGGCCCGGGCGCTGACCACATCGAGCAGGCCATTGTCCGGGCCGACGAACCAGCGACCGTCGGCCTCGACCACCAGCGGTCGGCGGCGGGTCCCGACGCCCGGGTCGACCACGGCGACGAAGATCGTGCCGGCCGGGAACCAGGGTGCCAACGCGGCGAGCAGGTGCGCCGCGGGCCGCGGGTCGCAGCGCGGCGCGTCGTGCATCAGGTCGATCACCGGCGTGCCCGCGGCCTCGCGGGCGAGCACGGCGTGCAGCTGGCCGACGTACGGTCCGCCATGGCCGAAGTCGGTGAACAGCGCGATCGTGGCTTGGCGGGCGTCAGTCGGAATAGCGGTCGGCCAGGGTGTGGTAGTCGTCGAAGCCGACCGCCGTCGTCAGCTCGCGGAACTCGAGGATGTTGTCCGGCAGCTCGCCCGCGCGGATCCGCTCCAGACAGGCGCGCATGGCGCGGATGGCCGCGGACAGCTGGCTCAACGGGTAGACGGCGATTCGGTAGCCGATCTCCTCCAGTCGCGCCGGCGGCAGGATCGGCGTAGTGCCGTGCTCGATCATGTTGGCCATCTTCGGACCGGGCACGGCCTCGCAGTAGGCGGCCATCTCCTGCTCGCTCTCCGGCGCCTCGAGGAAGGTGATGTCGGCGCCCATGTCGGCGAAGCGCCGGCAGCGCTCGATGGCCTCGTCAAGACCGAGCGGGCCGCGGGCGTCGGTCCGGGCCATGACCAGGATGTCCGCGCCCTCGTCGCGCGCGTCCAGCGCCGCCTGCAGGCGTACCTCGGCATCCTCGCGTGACACCACCTGCTTGCCCTGGGTATGGCCGCAGCGCTTCGGTGCCACCTGGTCCTCGATCATCACGCAGGCGAAGCCCGCCCGGGCATACCCCTGAACCGTCCGGCGCACGCTGACGGCGTTGCCGAAGCCGGTGTCGCCATCGCCGATCATCGGGATCGAGGTCGCCGCACAGATCTCGCGCCCGCGGTCGAGCATCTCGCCGAGCGACATGAGGCCGGTATCCGGACCGGCCAGGTGCGAGGCGGACACCGCGAAGCCGCTCATGAACCCGAGCGGGAAGCCGGCCTCCTCGATCAGACGCGCCGACATTGCGTCGAAGCAGCCCGGCATCTGCAGCAGGCCCGGGCCCGCGAGCAGCTCGCGCAGTCGCGCCGCGGCCGCGCCGGTCACGATGGCGCGCGCCCGCGTCGGCGGCGACCGCCGCGACCGCCGGCACCCGAGGCCGAGCCGGCCTCCGGATCGAGTTCGCCGCGGTGCTGGGCATGGGCGCCGCTGCTGACCTGTCCGAGCCGCGCCTCGACGGTGGCGAGGTCCGGCGGCTCGCCCGGCGGTATGGTGTCCAGCGCCTTGCGCATGGCGCGGACGTGTTCCGGCGTCGTGCCGCAGCAGCCGCCGACGATGCGCGCGCCCGCATCCCGCGCGAGCACCGCGTAGTCGGCCATCAGCTCCGGGGTGCCGTTGAAGGTCAGCTCGCCGTCGCGCCACTCGGGGATGCCGCAATTGGCCTTGGCAACGATCACCGCCCCGTCGTCGGCACCGCGGCGCAGGTTCAGCACCGCCGCCACCAGCTCGGAGGCACCGACCCCGCAGTTGGTCCCGAACGCCAGCGGGGGATGGTCACCCTGGCAGCAGTGACGGGCGAAGCTCTCCGGGGCGATGCCCATCATCGTGCGGCCGTTGGTGTCGAAGCTCACGGTGCAGACCACCGGCAGACCGGTGCTCTGTGCGCCCTCGATCGCGGCATCGACCTCTTCCTGCGAGGACAGCGTCTCGATCCAGAGCACGTCGACCCCACCGCGCGCCAGCGCCTGCGCCTGCTCGGCGAAGGCATCCCGCACGCTGTCATGGGTCAGCGCGCCGAGCGGCTCGAACAGCTCGCCGGTGGGCCCCATGCTCCCGGCGACGACCACGGGGCGAGCGGCCGCATCGGCCACCTCGCGCGCCAGCCGCGCGGCGGCCTCGTTGATCTCCCCGGCCCGGTCCTCGGAACCGTGCAGCTTCAGCCGATGGCGGGTACCGCCGAAGCTGTTGGTCAGGATGATGTCGGAGCCCGCATCGACGAACGACTGGTAGTGGGCGCGCACCCGATCGGGGTGATCCAGGTTCCAGAGCTCCGGCGGCTCGCCGGTCTGCAGCCCCATCGTGAACAGGTTCGTACCGGTCGCGCCGTCGGCGAGCAACGTGCCCTTCTCGTCCAGCAGACGCTGCAGCAGGTCGGTCATGGCCCGGATCCGATCGGTGACGGGAAACGATCACGCTAGTGTAAACGCTCCGCTTCCCCGCCCCCAACCACGCCCCGGATCGCGCGCCCGCCCGCGCCAATGGCCCCGGCCGCGCGCTTGTGAGGCATCCGGCGCTCGGGCAGAATCCTCGGGCGAATCCCGGTCGAGCGTGGGGTCCGCCCCACCCCTGCAGCCGCGCGCCGCGGTGCGCAACGAACCGATCCCGGCACGGCCATCGAGGAGGTATCACGGTGGAACGCGAAGCGATGGAATACGACGTCGTGATCGTCGGCGCCGGCCCTTCGGGCCTGGCCGCGGCGATCCGGCTGCGACAGCTGGCCGAGGAGGGCGACCGCGACATCAGCGTCTGCGTCCTCGAAAAGGGCTCCGAGGTGGGCGCGCACATCCTGTCGGGCGCCGTGCTCGAGCCGCGCGCCCTGGACGAGCTGATCCCCGACTGGAAGGAGAAGGGCGCGCCACTGAACGCACCCGTGACCGAGGAGAAGTTCATGCTGCTCGGGCGGAACCGGTCGCTCAGCGTGCCGCTGGCGCTGTTGCCGAAGCAGATGCACAACGACGGCAACTACGTCGTCTCGATGGGCAACGTCTGCCGCTGGCTGGCGGAGCAGGCGGAGGCAATCGGGGTCGAAATCTATCCGGGCTTTGCCGCCGCCGAGGTGCTGTTCCACGAGGACGGCAGCGTCAAGGGGGTCGCCACCGGCGACATGGGCGTCGACCGCGAGGGCAACCAGAAGCCGTCGTACGAGCCCGGCATCGAGCTGCATGCAACCTACACCCTGTTTGCCGAGGGCTGCCGCGGGCATCTCAGCAAGGGACTGATGGAGCAGTTCGGCCTGCGCGACGGGGTCGATCCGCAGACCTACGGCATCGGGCTGAAGGAGCTGTGGGAGATCGACCCGGCGAAGCACAAGCCCGGCACCGTCATCCATACCGCCGGCTGGCCGATGGACAGCAAGACCTGGGGCGGTTCGTTCCTCTATCACCTGGAGGACAACCAGGTGTACGTCGGCTACGTCATCGGCCTCGACTACCGCAATCCGCACCTGTACCCGTTCGCCGAGTTCCAGCGCTTCAAGACCCACCCGGCGATCCGCGCGACCCTGGAGGGCGGCAAGCGCATCTGCTACGGCGCGCGCGCGCTGAACGAGGGTGGCCTGCAGTCGGTGCCGAAGCTGGTGTTCCCCGGCGGGGCGATGATCGGCTGCTCGGCCGGCTTCCTGAACGTGCCGAAGATCAAGGGCAATCACACGGCGATGAAGACGGGCATGCTGGCGGCCGAGAGCATCGCCGAGGCACTGGCCGGCGACGGCGAGCCGCCGAAGGTACTGGAGTCCTATCCGGAGAAGTACCGCAACTCCTGGGTGCACGAGGAGCTGCACCAGGCCCGTAACCTGCGCCCGGCGGCGGCGCGCTGGGGCATGATCGCGGGCATGCTCTACGCCGGGCTCGACCTCAAGCTGTTCGGCGGCCGGTTGCCGTGGACGCTGCACCACAAGCATGCCGACCACGAGACCCTGAAGCCGGCCGACCAGATGCCGAAGATCGACTACCCGAAGCCGGACGGCGTCGTCAGCTTTGACCGCAATTCCAGCGTCTATCTGACCAACACCTTCCATGAGGAGGATCAGCCCTGCCACCTGACGCTGCGCGACGACTCGATCCCGATCCAGTACAACCTGCCCTACTACGACGAGCCGGCCCAGCGCTACTGCCCGGCGGGCGTGTACGAGGTGGTGCAGGACGACGCCGGCAACCCGCGCTTCCAGATCAATGCCCAGAACTGCATCCACTGCAAGACCTGCGACATCAAGGATCCGTCGCAGAACATCCACTGGGTCGCCCCCGAGGGCGGCGGCGGACCGAACTACCCGAACATGTAGCCGCGGGCGGGACGGATTCGTACGCGTTCGCCTGCGGCGAAAGCGCACCTACGGTGGCGCCGGAGGGCGGCGGGGAGGCGCGGCTGGACCGAGCCGTCGCTCACTCCGCTACCCGGCGGTAGCCCCCGGGCAGCAAGGCCGGACCCTCGATCGAGGTCAGTCGGCGCGGGCCCGGACCCCGTCCGTGGTCCACTTGTAGACCCGCATCGGCGGGATGTTGCGGAATTCGGTGCTGGCCTCGGCCTTGCCCATGACCGGGCTGCACAGCTCGGCGACCCGGTCGCGCGCCTGATAGGCAACGAAGCAGCCACCCGGCGCCAGCACGCCGGGGATCGCGCGCACCAGCTCCTCGCCCAGCTGCGGCGGCAGGGTGGAGAACGGGATCCCGGAAATCACCGCATCCGGCGCCGACAGGCCGTGTTCGGCGACGATCTCCGCCAGGTCGCAGGCACTGCCCAGGTGAGCGATCAGGCGGCGGTCGTCGATCGCGCTCACCATGCGATGGAAATGCGGATTGATCTCGATGCTGAGAAGGCGGGCCTCGGGTGCCATCGCGGCCAGGATCGCGCGGGTGGTGCCGCCGGTACCCGGGCCCAGCTCGACCACGGTCTTCGCGGTGCCAATGCCCGCGGCGTCGAGGATGCGCCGCTCGAGATAGCGCGAGCTCGGAATGACCGAGCCGATCTGCATCGGGTGCCTGATGAACTCGCGGAAGAACTCGAGCCGACCGTTGCCGGCCCCGTTTCCATTTCCGTTCAATGCCATGCGAGCGTTGGTCTTCCCGGCCATGTATCTACTCCTCGCTTCCGCCTGGGGGGTGGCGGCCGGCGACGCGGCTGGGGGATTCCATGGACGCTCCCCCGGCATCGAACAGCCTGCCTGGACACGATATGACCCGGTAGTGTGACGGCTTGCGGGCGCGCGGTCTAGCATGCGGAACCGCCGCGCACCGCGGCCGGCCGCGCCCGGCCCTTATCCGAGGCGTTCGCAGAGGCGACGGTAGTAGTCGTCCTGGAGCGACAGGGAACTGCCGCGGCGGGACTCGAGGCGGGACATGAGCAGGCGCAGGCGGGCGCCGGCGTGCGCGCGCTCCTCCTCGGTGCGCGCGATCCGCAGCAGCTCCTCGGCGTCGTGGATCTCGCGCCGGGTCTCGAGCTCCTCGGGCAGGTAACCGGCGTTCTTCAGCAGCCGGTAGCCGGCCCGCAGGTGCTCCGGCACCATCGAGTCGTCATCGAGCGCCAGCGGCCGGCCGCGGGTCGGCAGGTCGTCGAGCTCGCCGCGGGCGAGCGCCTGCTCGATACGTTCCTCGGCCAGCCGGTCCAGCAGCCACATGCTCGCCTCCCCGGTCACTGCCGCTCTTGAATTCGGGGAACCGCGAATGAACGCGAGCCCCGCCCGCCGGCCTTGCGGCCACCCGGCGCGTCAGGGCCCCGGGCGCGTCGAGCGGGAACACCGAAAACACCGAACGCACCGAAAGGGCGGATTGATTGATGTAGGTGCGCTTTCGCCGCAGGCGAACGCGTACGCTTCGTTGCAACGCTGGCGTACGCGTTTGCTTCGCAAAAGCGCACCTACGTCATCCTTGCGACTCCGTCGTTTGATTCGCGTTCATTCGCGTCCATTCGCGGTTCCCGACCTGCCGGGACCTGCTCAGGACTTGGGCTTCGCGTTCTCCGGATCGTACAGCGGCTTGTAGCCGACCGACTCGAGCCGCAGCGGGTAGCGCTCCTCGAAGTAGTCCATCGCCAGCTCACGGCCCTCCTGTGCATACTCGTACGGGATGTAGCCGAGCGCGATGTTCTTGCCGATCGAGGGCCCATACGCGACGCTGGTGATGTAGGAGCGCCGTCCCACCGAGTCCACCAGCACCTCGCCGGTCTCGGGATCGAGGATCGGCCAGGAGCCCACCGGGTAGCGCGCGACGCCGTTGGCATCGACGTTGTCCTGCATGGTCAGCGTGCACAGGTACGCCGGCTGGTGCTCGCGTTCGCGGATCTCGAGGTACGCCTGCTTGCCGTGGAAGTCGGCGGCCTTGACCTTCGGCCGGGCCAGGTCCGCCTCCAGCAGGTTGTACTCGGTCAGCAGGTCGGCGTTTTGCAGCCGCAGGCTCTTTTCCAGCCTGCGGCTGTTGGCATAGGTCTCGATGCCGACCGGCGTCACGCCCTGCTCGTAGAGCGCGTCCCACAGCTTCAGGCCGTCATCGAAGTCGAAGTGCAGCTCCCAGCCCTGCTCGCCGACATAGGAGATGCGAAACGCCATTACCGTGACGCCGCCCACCTGGATGTCTCGCACCGCGGCGAACGGGAAGTTCTCCTGGGTCAGCTCGTCCGGGTTGTCGGCAATCGCCTGCAGGTTCGTGCGGGCGTTCGGGCCCCAGAGACCGATGCAGCCGAAGTCCTCGGTCCGCTCGCGGATCTCGACCTCGAAGCCGTGGTCCTCCGCCATCCGGCGCATCCACACGTAGTCGCGGTTGCCGGCATCGCCGCCATCGATCACGCGGTAGTGGTCCTCGGCCATGCGCAGCACGGTCAGGTCGGCGCGCACGCCGCCGGCGTGATCGAGGAAGTGGGTATAGATGCCCTTGCCAACCGGCGTGTCGCCGCCGACCTTGGCCACGCACAGGTACTCCAGCAGCGCCTCGGCGTCCCTGCCCGACACGTCGTAGATGGCAAAGTGCGACAGGTTGATCATGCCGACGTCCTCGGACAGCTTGAGGTGCTCGGCATTGGACACGCGCCAGAAATGGCGGCCGTCCCACTCGGCCTTGCGTTCGGGGACCCGCTCGCCGTACTCGTCCAGCAGGTGCTCGTTGCTGGCGTACCCGTGGGCGCGCTCCCAGCCGGCGGCCTCCATGAAGTAGCCGCCCAGCTCCTTCTCGCGCTCGTAGAACGGGCTCTGGCGGATGTTGCGCGCCGCCGTGTACGGCTCGCGGTTGTGCACCGGCGGATTGTAGATCTTGAACGCCGTCTCGTAGCAGCGGTCGTGGATGTACTGCTCGGTCCGCTGGAAGGGGTAGTAGCGGGCGATGTCGATCCCGTGGTGGTCGAGCTCGGTGCGGCCGTCGGTCATCCAGTCGGCGATCACCTTGCCCGTGCCGGGCCCGTCCTTCACCCAGACCGACTCGCAGTACCACAGCCCGCGTACGTCGGGCGACTCGCCGATCGACGGGCCGCCGTCGGCGGTGACCTGCAGCAGGCCGTTGAACGACCGCTTCTCGTCGTAGCCGAGCTCGCCGAGGATCGGCGTCAGCTCCATCGCCCGTTCCAGCGGCTCGATGATCTGGTCCATCTCGAGGTCGCGCTGGGACGGCGACAGTCGCGCCTCCTCCTTGCTCAGGAGATCGCGCGGGTGGACCATGCGCGGCTCCTTCTCCTCGTAGTAGCCCCACTCGATCTGGCCGCCCTCCGGCGTCTTCGGATCGCCGGTGTCGCGCAGGTAGGCGGAGTTGCCCTGGTCACGTAGCAGCGGGTAGCCGATGTCCTTGCCGGTGCCGGCGAACTCCTCGTACGGCCCGAAGAACGTCAGCGGGTGGTCCACCGGCATGATCGGCAGGTCTTCGCCGGCCATCTCCGCGATCAGCCGGCCCCACAGACCGGCGCAGACCACGACGTACGGCGCCTCGATGTAGCCGCGCGAGGTGTGCACGCCCTTGATGCGCCCGTTCTCGATCTCGAGACCCGTGCACTCGGTGTTGGCGAACGCCTTCAGCTTGCCGGTCGCCTGCGCCTGCTCGACCAGTTCGCCGGTGAAGGTCTGCGAGCGCGGGATCACGAGCCCCGCGTCCGGGTCCCACAAGGCGCCCTGGATCATGTCCTCCTCGAGCAAGGGGAACTTCTCCTTGGCCTCCTTCGCGCTGATGATGCACGCGTTGGTGCCGAACGCCTTGCCGGAGCCGACCTTGCGCTTGAGCTCTTCCATGCGCTCGTCGTCGTCGACCCGCGCCACCTCGAGGCCGCCCACCTTGGAGTAGTGGCCCATCTTCTCGAAGAAGTCGATGCTGTACATCGTCGTGTAGCACGTCATGTGATCGTGCGCGGTGGCGTAGCAGAAGTCGGAGGCATGCGCCGTCGAGCCGACGTCGGTGGGAATCGACGTCTTGTCTATGCCGACGATGTTGTCCCAGCCCCTCTCGATCAGGTGGTGGGCGACCGAGGCGCCGACGATACCGCCCTGGCCGATGATCACGACGTTTGCGCTGTTGGGAAACTTCGCCATTGCTTGCGCCTCCGACTACAAGAATTGTTCGAGCGTATGCCGCATCAGGAATACCTGGGCCGGGCGGTTTGCGCACCGGCTTTCAGAGGCATTGCGAGATTGATCGGCAGGAAAGACGGGATCTCGCAGAGGCGCAGAGAACGCGGGGAGAACAGGTGGATTGTTACTCCCGCCCGTCGCGCAATTCCGCGCTCCCGGCGCCTTTGCGAGAGAAGTCACGGTTCTGCATGAAGGCTTCCTCGAAGTCGCAAGGCATGCGAAGGCGCGAACGGACCGATGTTCGGCACTTTGCATCGTAATGAACTCCCTGCGTTCTCTGCGCCTCTGCGAGAAAAATCCTCGCGCAGCAATCCGTCACAACTTGCTGTCGAGCTCGGGCAGGGCCTCGAACAGGTCCGCCACCAGGCCGTAGTCGGCCACCTCGAAGATCGGCGCCTCTTCGTCCTTGTTGATGGCGACGATCACCTTCGACTCCTTCATGCCCGCCATGTGCTGGATGGCACCGGAGATGCCGACCGCGACGTAGAGATCGGGCGCGACCACCTTGCCGGTCTGCCCGACCTGGTAGTCGTTCGGCACGTAGCCCGCGTCGACCGCTGCGCGGCTGGCGCCGACGGCCGCGCCCAGCTTGCCGGCCAGGTTCTCGATCAGCTTGAAGTTCTCGGCCGAGCCGACGCCACGGCCGCCGGACACCACGATCCGCGCGGTGGTCAGTTCCGGCCCCTCGGAATCGCTCAGCTCCGCGCCGACGAACCGGGCCAGTCCGGCATCGCTGCCGGCGTCCACGGTCTCGATCTCGGCTGATCCGTCGCCGGCCGCGACCGGCTCGAACGAAGTCGTGCGCACGGTGATGACCTTCTTCGCGTCGGTCGACTGGTAGGTCGCGAACGCATTGCCGGCGTAGATCGGCCGCACGAAGGTGTCGGGCGAGACCACGGCCGAGATGTCCGAGATCTGCTGCACATCGAGCATCGCCGCCACGCGCGGCATGATGTTCTTGCCGCCGGTCGACGCCGCCGCGAGGACATAGTCGTAGTCATCGGCGAGGGCCGTGATCACCGGCGCCACGTTCTCCGCGACGTGGTGCTCGAGGTGCTCGCCCTCGGCCAGCAGTACCTTGCGCACGCCGGGCACGGTGGCCGCGTGCTTCGCCGCGTCGCCGCAGCCTTGGCCGGTGATGAGCAGATCAATGTCGCCGCCGATCTCCTGCGCGCAGGCAACCGCGGAGAGCGCCCCCGACTTCAGCTCGCTGTTGTCGTGTTCCGCGTAGATCAGGATCGCACTCATCGGATCACCTTCGCCTCGTTGCGCAGCTTCTCGACCAGCTCATCCACGCTGGACACCTTTACACCGCCCTTGCGTGCCGGCGGCTCCTCCACCTTGACCTGCTTGAGGCGCGGCGTCGCATCGATACCCAGCTCGTCGAGCGAGGTCTGCTCGATCGGTTTCTTCTTCGCCTTCATGATGTTCGGCAGTTTCGGGTAGCGCGGTTCGTTCAGGCGCAGGTCGA
The DNA here is from genome assembly GCA_033721835.1 of Halofilum sp. (in: g-proteobacteria). Lineage (GTDB taxonomy): Bacteria > Pseudomonadota > Gammaproteobacteria > XJ16 > Halofilaceae > Halofilum. Next base: position 21,590 of record JAWWAE010000018.1, read on the forward strand.
CCGAGACGATGGCCGGCAGCGGCAGCTCCAGCTTCTCCAGTCCGCCGTCGACCTCGCGCACCACCGTGATTCGACCATCGCCGGTTTCCAGTTTCGAGATCGAGGTGCCCTGGGCCCAGCCCTGCAGCGCCGCCAGCATCTGCCCGGTCTGGTTGCAGTCGTCGTCGATCGCCTGCTTGCCGAGTATGACCAGGTCCGGCTGCTCGCTGTCGCAGATCGCCTTCAGGGTCTTGGCCACGGCCAGCGGCTGCAGGCCCTCGTCGGCCGTGACATGCATGGCGCGGTCCACCCCCATGGCCAGCGCCGTGCGCAACTGCTCCTGCGCCGCGGCGGGGCCGATGGTCACCGCAACGACCTCGGTCGCTGCCCCGGCCTCGCTCAGTCGCACCGCCTGCTCGACGGCGATCTCGTCGAACGGGTTCATCGACATCTTGATGTTGCTGGTCTCGACGCCGGAGCCGTCGCTCTTGACGCGCACCTTGACGTAGGCGTCGACCACCCTCTTGATCGGAACGAGTACTTTCATTGGACACCTGCAGCTTCGACGATGACCGGACGACGGGGAGCGCCGGACCGCGGGCAGACCGCACCCTGCGGGATTGCCCCGGGAGTACCGGCCGTGGCGCGAATTTCCGCCTCGAACCGGGTTTTGTACCATACGCCCCGCATGCGCACCAACGCGGCGGTGACGGGCTGCGCGCGGGCGCCGGAACGGACGGCGGAGGCCCCCGAAGCCGGCAAGTGTAGCGAGCCGCCGGCACGCGCGAGCGGTCCGATTGCGACGAAAGGTTGCACATTTGCGCCATTGGCGGACCACCCCCGTGACCGGCGAAACGGTGGCTGGGCGGCGGCACGCGGGACTGCTCGCGGCGACGCTTGTAGCAAGCTTGGCGTCGCCTCGGGGTCAGATGGCCGGTCGGGGCCGACCCATACTTTGTTGTTTGAACGGCGCTGTCAGAGGGGAGCGAGGAGCGATGAACGAGAGACGACGCAGGGGCGGCGGCGGCCGCGCCGCGCGCCAGGCGGCCCGCACCGGGGCGGTCTCCGCCAGCGCCGCACCGTACGTCACCCGCAAGGTGCCCTATTACGAGGTCCTCGACCAGGAGGGCCTGGAACTGATCGAGCACAACGCCGAGACCGTGCTCGAGGAGATCGGCATCGAGTTCCGCGACGACGCCGAGGCGCTCGAGCTGTGGAAGGAGGCCGGCGCCGAGGTCGAGGGCGAGCGCGTGCGGATCCCGCGCGGGCTCGCGCGCAAGCTGATCCAGGACAACGCCCCGTCGGAGTTCACCCAGCACGCGCGCAACTCGGAGCGCAGCGTCAAGATCGGCGGCCCGAACACGGTATTCGTGCCTGGCTACGGCAGCCCGTTCGTTCGCGACCTCGACAACGGCCGCCGCTACGCCACGCTGGACGACTTCCAGAACCTGGTGAAGCTCGCCTACATGTCGCGCTCGCTGCACCACTCCGGCGGCACCATCTGCGAGCCGGTCGACCTGCCGGTCAACAAGCGCCACCTGGACATGGTCTACAGCCACATGCGCTACAGCGACAAGTGCTTCATGGGCTCGGTGACCGCACCGGAGCGAGCCCAGGACACGGTCGACATGGCCAAGATCCTGTTCGGCGAGGAGTTCGTGGCCGACAACACGGTGATCGTCAGCCTGATCAACGCCAACTCGCCGATGACCTTCGACGAGACCATGCTCGGCGCGGCCAAGGTCTATGCGCGCAACAACCAGGCCTGCGTGATCTCGCCGTTCATCCTGGCCGGCGCGATGTCGCCGGTGACGATCTGTGCGACCCTGACGCAGATCCTGGCCGAGGCCATGGCCGGCATGGCCTTCGTGCAGCTGGTGCGCCCGGGCGCGCCGGTGGTGTTCGGCACCTTCGCCAGTTCGATGTCGATGCAGTCGGGCGCCCCCACCTTCGGCACGCCCGAGCCCTCGCTGGTGCTCTACGGCGCCGCCCAGCTGTCGCGGCGGCTCGGGGTGCCGTTCCGTTCCGGCGGCGCGCTGACGGCCTCGAAAATCGCCGACGCCCAGGCGGCGCAGGAGTCGACCAACACCATCGTCGCCACCGGCCTCGCCGGCGTGAACTTCTGCCTGCACTCGGCCGGCTGGCTCGAGGGCGGCCTGGCCATGGGCTACGAGAAGTTCGTCATGGACATCGACCAGCTCGGGATGGTGCAGACCTTCCTCAGCGGCATCGACCTGTCCGAGAACGGCCAGGGCCTGGACGCGCTGCGCGAGACCGGCCCCGGCAAGCACTTCCTCGGCAGCAGCCACACCCAGCGCAACTTCGAGACGGCGTTCTATCGCTCGACCATCGCCGACAACAACAGCTTCGAGCAATGGCAGTCCGAGGGCAGCCTCGACGCCGCGCAGCGCGCGAACAAGCAGTGGAAGAAGAGGCTCAACGAGTACGAGCCGCCGGAGATCGACCC